>JBHELN010000391.1:0-5948 GCA_046263115.1 Pseudonocardiaceae bacterium
CCTGGAAGCGCTGGAGGCGGAGACCGACTTATGGCTCGCCGCGTACGTAGTGCTCTCGCTCCTGACCGGTATCCGCACCGAGGAAGCGCGAGCGCTGACCTGGGCCGAGGTAGACCTCCAGGCCGGCACCGTGGCCGTGTACCGCTCCGTACGAACCAAAGGCGACACCAAGACCCGCAAGAGCAGACGCATACTACAGCTCCCGACCAAGGCCGTGCACACCCTGCGCACGCACTACACCCACCAAGCCGCCCAACGCCGTGAGGCAGCCGAAACCTTGCATGACCACGCCCTGGTGTTCTGCCGCGAGGACGGCACCCCACTCGACCGCTGGCAGGTCCGCCGCGAGTTCCAGAAGATCACCAAGACGGCCGGACTCGGAGCGGACTGGACCCCCCGGGAGCTGCGCCACAGCTTCGTGTCCATCCTCAGCAACAACGGCGGCGTCCGGATCGAGGACATCAGCGACCTGATGGGCCACAGCGGCACCTCGGTCACCGAAACGGTCTACCGCCATGAGATCCGCCCAGCACTCACCAAAGCCGCGACCGCCATGAACAAGATCCTCAAAACCAAGCAGACGGGTCCGCGGCAAGCCACCTCCGCGTGATCTGAACGCCGACTGGCTCCCCGTTTAGCTCCCAAAGATCCAGAAGGGGCCCCGGATAATCTCCGAAACCCCCTCTGATCTGCTAGAATCTGGTCGGGACGACAGGATTCGAACCTGCGACCCCTTGACCCCCAGTCAAGTGCGCTACCAAGCTGCGCCACGTCCCGGCCGCGCCCTCACGGGCGTGGCGTCAGCTTAGCGCAGTCAGCCTGGTTACTTCAGGGCCGCCAGCCCTCCCGCCAATCGGGATGTGCGTCATACACCGATGCCACCAGGCCGAGCATTGCCACGTCATGCTGCCGGTGAGCTTCCTCCCGGAGGAATGCGGCTTTTTCCGGAAACGGGACCGGTACGCGTTCTTCCCTCACCTCTACCGGCCCCGCAACCAGCAGTAGCCCTCGCTGGTCGTCGGTGCGCATGATGCGCAGCCGGCCGCGGCGCTCCGCTTCGTCGATGTGTGGTAACTCGCCCGCCCGGAACCGCCGCTCGTCGTCGGCGAGCCGGGCGAGCACGAAGCCACTGAGGTCCTCCATGCCAGCCAGACTTCCCGGCACGGACCAAGCTACGCCCGGCACCGCGGCGTGGCGTCCGACACGCTGACCGAGTCGAGTTACCGTAGCGCCTCAACGCCGTTGAGCAACTGGTGCAGGGCTTGCGCGGTGGGCATACCCTCCAGCCGGCGCCCATTGACCAGGATGGTAGGCACGACGGTGATCCCCAGCTCCTGGGCCCGGCGCAGTGCTCGCTGGTGCGCCTGGGCGTAGCGACCGCTGTCCAGCGCAGCGCGGAAATCATCGGCGTCCAGACCGAGCTGCCCGGCGACTCCGGTCAAGAGCTCCGGCCGCCCGATGTCACGCTGCTGGACGAAGAAGGCGCGGAATATCTGCTCGGTGTATCGCTGCCCGAGACCGCGCTCGGCGGCATAAGCAAAGCCCTCGAAGGCGAGCCGGCTGTAAGGCTGCGGCGAGACCCGAGGCAACACGATGGGGACACCCATGCGCTCGGCCATCGGGTAGACCACCTGCTGCCACGTCGATTGCAGGTAATCACCCTCGGGCCGCAGAGTCGGCGTCGGTTCCGGTCGCAGCTCGAATGGTTGCCAGGTGATGTGCACGTCACCGCCCTCGACGGCATCCGCGAGTGGTTGCTCAGCCAGATAGCAGAAGGGACAGACGAAATCGGAGAACACCTCGATCGTGGTGGACACACCGTACCTTTCCGTCACATCCTAATTCTGCCTCTACCTTGCTCTCGGTCCGCGCACCAGTCCAAAAGTCGTGACCGACGTCTCCGCGGAGGGCCGGGCACGCTAACGCGAGCGGCGTTCGCGGACCCGGACCGAGATGCGCACCGGGCTGCCGGTGAAACCGAAGGTCTCGCGCAGCCGCCGCTCCAGGAACCGCCGGTAGCCGGCTTCCAGAAACCCGGTGGTGAACAGCACGAAGGTGGGTGGCCGGGTGCCGGCCTGGGTGGCGAAGAGCACCTTGGGCGCCCGACCCCCGCGCACCGGCGGCGGTGTCGCCGAGACCACCTCGGACAACCACGCATTGAGTTGCCCCGTGGGTACCCGCCGGTCCCAGGATTCCAGGGCGGTGCGTAGTAAGGGCGCGAGCTTGCCGACGGATCGTCCGGTGCGCGCTGAGATGTTCAACCGCTCCGCCCAGCTGACCCGAGCCAGGTCGCGGTCCAGTTCCCGGGCCAGCTCCCGGCGCCGGTCGTCGTCGACCAGATCCCACTTATTGAATGCCAGCACCAGGGCGCGGCCGCATTCGATCACCGAAGTGATCACTCGCTGGTCCTGCTCGGTGATCGGCTCGCTGGCGTCGATGAGCGCTACCACCACCTCAGCGGCCTCGATCGCCGCCCGGGTGCGCAGCGAGGCGAAGTACTCGGTGCCGCTTGCAGTCCGCACCCGCTTGCGTAGCCCGGCGGTGTCCACGAACCGCCAGGTCTCGCCGTCGAGCTCCAGCAACGAGTCCACCGGATCCACCGTGGTACCGGCGACCTCGTGCACCACCGACCGCTGCTCCCCCGCCAACCGGTTGAGCAAGCTCGATTTGCCGACATTGGGCTTGCCGACCAGCGCGACCCGGCGCGGCCCCACAGCGCGCGTGTTGCCCTCCCGCGGCGCGGACGGCAACACGGCCAGTATCGCGTCGAGCAGGTCGCCGGTGCCACGACCGTGCAACCCACTCACCGGATGCGGCTCGCCCAGCCCCAAGGTCCACAGCGCGGCGGTATCGGCGACCGCCCGCTCGTCGTCGACCTTGGTCGCCGCCAGCACCACCGGAGTCGGCGAGCGGCGCAGCACCCGCGCCACCGCCTCCTCCGCCTGGGTCGCTCCGACCGTGGCGTCGACCACCAGCAAAACCGCGTCTGCGGTGCGCATGGCGAGCTCGGCTTGCGCCGCCACGGCGGCCTGTAGACCGCGCGCGTCGGGTTGCCAGCCTCCGGTGTCCACCACGGTGAATCGGCGCCCATTCCACAGCGCGTCGTATGCCACCCGGTCCCGGGTCACCCCAGGTACGTCCTGCACCACTGCCTCGCGGCGCCCCAGAATCCGGTTGACCAGTGTCGATTTGCCCACGTTGGGCCGGCCCACCACGGCGAGCACCGGTTGATCAGGTGTGACGTCCGGCTCCGTCTCGACCCCTTCGGTGGCATCGAGCGCCGTCCAATCGGCCTCGTCGGACCATGTCCCGTCGTCAGGCGCCAGGCCGCTCATCACGCTCCTTGTCCTCGCGCCACATCCGGCCCGCCCCGGCGGCGGATCGCGTCCAGTTCGGTGACCAGCGCAGCCAGCCGGTTGCGCACCTCACGGGTGGCGGTGGCCAGTACTGCTCGGCCTTTACCCGGCGGCACCGCGAATGGCTCCCCAACCAGGACATCAACGCGCGGCCGGAACCGTCGATGGCTGCCCGCAGGTCGGCGCGTTCCGCGGATCACCACTGGCAGCATTGTCGCGCCCCCGGTCCGGGCCAGCCACGCGGCACCCTGCTGGGCGTCTCTCACCTCGCCATCGCCGCGGGTGCCCTCCGGGAAAACCACGACCACGCCGTCATGACGCAGTAGCCGCACGGCCGTGAGCAGCGGCGCCCGATCGGCCTCGCCGCGGCGTACCGGCAGCTGGCCGATCCGGGGCAGTATCCAGCCCAGCGGCCCGCGAAACATCTCCTCCTTGATCAGGAAAGCGGTGCGCCGACCCAGCAGCCCGTACAACAGCGGACCGTCGACCATCGCGCTGTGGTTGGCCACCACAACCACCGCACCGGTAGCCGGGACCCGTTCTCGATGCCAGATCCGCAGCCGGTAGCCGACGTAGAAACACCAGGTCCCGATCCAGCGAGTGAAACCCTGCAACCACAGCCAGGTACCTTCGGGCACGTCGAGCGTCACAGTGGGTCCCGGACTGCCGGGGCGACCAGACCACGCGCCACAGCGAAGTCGTGCAAACGGGCCAGAACAGCATCGACGTTCAGCGCGGTGGTATCCAGCTCGACGGCGTCATCAGCAGCGCACATCGGCGAGGCTTCCCGGCTCGCGTCGAAGCGGTCGCGCCGATCTACCGCCGCCCGGACGGCTGCCACATCGGACATGCCATCCTGCGCTGCTCGGCGCGCCGCCCGCTGGGCCGCCGTCGCGGTGAGGAAGACCTTCAGCGGCGCATCAGGTGCCACCACGGTCCCGATATCACGTCCCTCTACCACGATGCCACCGGCGGTAGCGGTGGCCTCGGAGATGATCCGACGTTGTTGAGCGACCAGCAGTAGCCGCACCCGGGTCACCGCGGACACCGGACTGACGGCGGTGGTCACCGCCGGCCCACGGATCTCCGCGGTGACGTCCTCGCCATCGAGCAGCACGAACGACGAGTCAGGATCGGTACCGACCTGTATATTCCGCCGCGCCACTTCCTCGCTGACCGCAGTGGACTCAGCTGGGTCCAGCCCAGCCCTCAGGACGCCCAGCGCGGCAGCTCGATACATGGCACCGGTATCCAGATACCGCGCGCCTAACGAGGCTGCCAACCGCCGGGCCACGGTGGACTTCCCAGTACCGGCCGGCCCATCCACCGCCACAACTCCCCGCAACCTACCGCCTCGCACCATCCCCATTCTGCCCGACGCATTCAGCGGGCTGAGCGGGGTAAAACTGGCCCGAATAACCCCGCTGAGCACGCTCAATGCTGGGAGACCGCGCTACCGGCCTACGGCGCGGTTGAGGGTGCCCACCTCAGCTTGGGATAGGGCACGGACGGTGCCGGGGCGTTGTTCGCCTAAGCGGACGTCGGCGATCGCGGTGCGGATCAAGCGGTGGACTGGGTGGCCGACCTCGGCGAGCAACCGGCGCACGATGTGTTTACGGCCCTCGTGCAGCACCACCTCAACCAGGGCCTTACCGGGCAGGGCCTGCACGACCCGGAATCCGTCGACGGCCACCGGGCCATCGTCGAAGTGGACTCCAGCGCGCAGGGTACGGCCCAGCGACCGAGGCACCGGGCCGGGTACCTCGGCCAGGTAGGTCTTGAGCACCCGGTACGACGGATGCATCAACCGATGCGCAAGTTCCCCGTCATTGGTGAGCAGCAGCAGACCCTCGGTGTCCGCGTCGAGACGCCCGACGTGGAACAAACGCTGTGCCCGGTCAGCCACATAATCGCCGACACAGGGCCTTCCGCGGTCATCGGACATCGTGGAATGCACGCCACGGGGCTTGTTCAACGCCAGGTGTTCCACGTCGGAACGCAGTTCCAACCGCATGCCATCGACGTGGATGACGGCGTTGTCGGGGTCGACTCGCACCCCCATCTCGCGCACCACAGCCCCGTCCACCTGTACCCGGCCCCGAGCGATCATCTCTTCGGCGGCGCGCCGCGAAGCCACCCCAGCTTGGGCAAGGACCTTGTGCAGCCGGGGCAGCGCCGCAGACTGCGACATGGCCTCAGACTGCGACATGGCTTTGGAGTGGGACATCACTCTAGGTGGGAACGTCATCGATAGAGTCGATGTCGGGCAGCAGCGGCGCGATCGGAGGTAGCTCGTCCAGCGTGGAGAGCCCCAGCCGCTCCAGAAACAGCTCGTTCGTGCTGTAGAGCACACCGTGGGTCTCGGGATCGGTTCCCATCTCCTCGATCAGGCCTCGAGCCAGCAATGTACGCATCACTCCGTCGACGTTCACCCCACGCACCGCAGCGACCCGCGAGCGGGTGACCGGCTGCCGGTAGGCCACCACGGCGAGAGTCTCCAGGGCGGCCCTGGTGAGCCTGGCCCGCTGCCCGTCCAGCAGGAGCCGCTCCACGAAGGGTGCGTACACGTCGCGGGTGTGCAACCGCCATCCC
>JBHELN010000392.1:0-9441 GCA_046263115.1 Pseudonocardiaceae bacterium
CCGCCCGCTGCGAGGTGCTCGCCGTGATCGCGCCACGCACGCGGCACCCGATCGCGATCGGGATCGCCGGACTGGTCATCCTGGCGCTGCTGGCCACCGCGGCGTACAACGCGGACAAGCTGCCCCTCATCGGTAACGGCACGAGCTACACCGCGCAGTTCAGCGACGCTGCCGGGCTGCGGGCCGGCGATCCGGTATCCATCGCAGGGGTCGAGGTCGGCCGGGTCACCGCCGTCGAGCTGGCCGGTGACCGGGTGCGGGCGTCACTGCGGATCCGCAACGCCTGGCTCGGGGACCAGACCAACGCCGCCATCGAAATCAACAGCCTGCTGGGCGCGAAGTCGGTGAGCCTCGACCCGCGCGGGCAGCGCGCCCTGGATCCGCACACGCCCATCCCGTTGGCCCGCACCGCCTCGCCGTACGACGTCGTCGACGCGCTGAGCGGGCTGTCCGGGACGCTCCAGCGAATCGACACCGCCCAGCTCGAGCAGAGCCTGCAGACGCTGGCCGACACCTTCCGCGGCACCCCCGCCGATGTGCGGGGCACCCTGGAGGGTCTGTCCCGGCTCTCGGAGACCATCGCCGGCCGCGACCAGCAGGTCCACCACCTGCTGACCGGCACCCAGGCGCTGACCGGGGTGCTGGCCGGCCGCAACGCCGAGTTCCAGCGGCTACTTGCCGATGGCAACCTGTTGCTGGCCGAGGTGCGCCGGCGCCGGGAGGCGATCAGCGCCCTGCTGACCGACGTCCAGGCGCTGTCGGTGCAGCTGCGCGGCCTGGTCGCGGACAACAGTGCTCAGCTGCGGCCGGCACTGGAGCAGCTCGACCGGGTCGCCGCGGTGTTGCAACGAAACCAGCTCAACCTGGATCGGGGATTGCAGCTGGAACCGGTGTTCATCCGGCTGTTCAACAACACGCTGGGTAACGGGCGGTGGTTCGACAACTACATCTGCGGTTTGCTGCCGCCACCCACCGAGCTGGGCCCGCTGACCATCAACGAGCGGGGGTGTTGAGCATGCCCCGCTGGCTAGGCCGGGTGATCGCGGCCGGCTGCGTGCTCGGGGTACTGGCGGTCGGCGCTGCCGCTGCGGTGTGGTGGCTGGCGCCGCGCCCCGGGCGCACCATCACCGCCTACCTGCGTTCCGCGGTCGCGGTGTACCCGGGCAATCCGGTCCTGATCCTCGGCGTGGCGGTCGGTCGGATCACCACGGTGGCGCCGCAGGGCCGCTTGGTCAAGGTCGTCATGACGGTGGATCGATCGGTCGACGTGCCGGCCGGCGCGTCGGCGGTGGTGGTGGAGCCCAGCCTGGTCGCCGGCCGCAGCATTCAGTTGACCCCCGCCTACACCGGCGGGCCCACCATGCCCGACGGGGGAGTGATCCCGGTGCAGCGCACCGCGGTCCCGCTCGGGATCGATGACCTGGCGCGCGCCGCCAACGACCTCGCGACCATGCTCGGCCCGCCGGGCGTGAACCGCAACGGGGCTCTCTCGGACGCGCTCGACGTCGCCGCCGCCAACCTCCGGGGTAACGGGCAGGCGATCAGCAGCACGATCGGCGACGTGGCAGCGTTGTCCGAGACGCTGGCCGGGTCCCGCAAACAGCTGTTCGCCACCGTCACCCAGCTGCAGTCCTTCGTGTCCACCCTGGCCGCCAACGACGCGCAGGTGCGCCAGTTCACCACCCAGCTCGCCGATGTATCGAATTACCTGGCCGGGGAGCGTGGTGACCTCGGTGCGGCGCTGCGCGAGCTGTCCCTCGCGCTGGGCGAGGTCGCCGGCTTCGTGCAGGACAACCGGGCGGTGCTGAAATCCAACGTGGACCGGCTCACCGAGGTGACCGCGGTGTTGGTGCGGCAGCGCGAAGCGTTGGGTCAGATCATCGACATCGCGCCCACTGCGCTGAGCAACCTGAACAACGCCTACAACGCCTCCTCCGGCACCCTGGACACCCGCCTAAACATCGAGGAGCTACGGGCTCCGCCGATCCTGTTGGTCTGCGAGCTGCTGCGGCGCAGCACCCCACGGCAGGTACCGGCCACCCTGGCGCGGACCTGCGCAGCGCTGGAACCCCAGCTCACCGGTGCGGTGCCGCTGCCCTCAGTGGCGCAGGTGATCACCGCCTTGGAGACCGGGCAGCCGCCGCCGCTGCCGCTGCTGGCGCTGCCTACCGTCAGTGGAGGCCGGCGATGAGCCGGTGGACCGCCATGCTGATGTGCGCATCGCTAATCGGCCTGACCGGATGTGGCGTGCTACAAGGCGGGCTGCAAAACGTGCCGCTGCCCGGCGGCGCGGACACTGGCGCCAACCCCTACCACGTCACGGCTGAATTCTCCGACGTGCTGGAGCTGGTACCGCAGTCGCTGGTAAAGGTCAACGACGTGTCGGTCGGCGCGGTCCGGACGATCCAGCTCGCCCCGGACACTTGGCACGCCATCGTTACCCTGGAGGTCAACCGCAGCGTCACGCTGCCGGCCAACGCGGTCGCCCGGGTGCGAACCACCAGCCTGCTGGGGGAGAAGTTCGTCGAACTGGCGGCGCCCGATGCCGAGCCGGCAGAAGGCCGGCTGGCCGATGGTGCGGTGATCCCGGCGGCTCGAACCAGCCGCGCTACCGACGTCGAGGAAGTGCTCGGTGCGCTGTCACTGCTGCTCAATGGAGGCGGCGTCGACCAGATCCGGACCATCACCACCGAGCTGAACGCGGCGCTGTCCGGTCACGAGCCCCAGCTGCGGGCGTTGCTGGCGGACCTCAACACGCTGGTGTCCGGCTTGGACGCGCGCAAGGCGGAGATCAACCGGGCGCTGGATGCGCTCAACCGGCTGTCGGCCACCCTGTCCCGGCAGCGCGGGCAGATCGCCACCGCGCTCGACGGGCTCGCCCCGGGACTGCAGGTGCTGGCCGATCAGCGCACCCAGCTCGTCGGCACCCTGCAGGCTTTGGACCGGCTGTCGGTGGTCGCCACCGACACGATCAACCGAAGTCGTGACGACCTGGTCGCCGACCTGCAGCTGCTGCGCCCCATCTTGGCGCAGCTGGCCGCCGCGGGCGCGGACCTGCCCAACGCGTTGGAGCTCATCGCCACTTACCCGTTCACCGACGGCGCCGCCCGCGAGGCGTTCCGAGGCGACTATGCCAACCTCTACGTCCGGGCCGATTTGAACCTGGGCACGGTGCTGGACAACCTGTCCTCCTCCGGGCAACCGCTGATGGGGGTGCCGCCGCCGCTCGGGCAGCTGCTGGCCCCTGGCCGGCCGCCGCTCGGGCCGCTGCTCGAGGGCCTGTCGGGGTTGGTACCCGCACCGCCGTCCGCCTCGGGTGGCCCCCCTGGAACCTCAGCTGCGGATCCGGGTGGCATGTCAGCGCTGCTTGCCCCGCTGCTGCGGCCGGCGCTGCGCGGAGTACCGGCATGATCACCACAAGAGTCCGGCTGCAGCTGCTGGCGTTCGTGATCGTCACCGTGCTCGGGATCGGTTATGTCAGCCTCCGTTACCTGGGTGCGGGCGCGCTGTTCGGTGCCGGTCCTTACCCGGTGACCCTGCAGGTCACCGATTCCGGCGGCATCTTCACCGGCGCCGACGTCACCTACCGCGGTGTCAGCGTCGGTCGGGTCGGGTCGTTGCGGCTGACCAGTCAGGGCGTCGATGCCCAGCTGGAGATCAGGCCGGACGCCCCGCCGATCCCGGCTGACCTGGACGCCGTGGTGAGCAACCTGTCCGTGATCGGCGAGCAGTTCGTCGACCTGCGGCCAGTGCGCCGGGACGGCCCGACGCTGCGCGCCGGGTCGGTGATCCCGGCATCCCGCACCAGCACACCGGTCCCGATCGGCGACCTCATCGCCCACCTGGACACCTTCCTGCGGTCAGTGCCGCTGGATTCGCTGCGCACCGTGGTGCACGAACTGGGCACCGCCTTCACCGGGACCGGAGCCGACCTGCAGATCCTGCTGGACAGTACCGATGCCTTCACCCGGGACGCCGTCGCCGCGCTGCCCCAGACACTGACCCTGATCAGGGACGGGCGGGTGGTGTTGCAGACCCAGAACGAGCAGTCCAGCGCGATCGTCTCGTTCAGCCGGGACCTGGCGCTGCTCGCCGCGCAACTGCGGGCCTCTGACCCGGACCTGCGGCGGCTGATCGTCACCGCGCCACAGTTCGCCGACCAGACCAGCGCGTTGCTTCGAGAAAGCGGCACCCAGATCGGCCAGCTACTGGCCGACCTGCTCACGGTGTCGCGGGTCACGCTGCCGCGCCAGGCCGCGCTGCGTCACCTGCTGTCGGTCTACCCTGTGGTCACCGGCGGAACCGACTCGTCGGTGGTGCCCGACGACGGCTTCGCCCACCTCGGACTGGCGCTCAACTTGTTCGACCCGTATGCCTGCGTGCGCGGCTACCAGGGCACCATCAGGCGCTCCGGGACCGACCTGACGCCGATTCCGGCCAACCGCGACGCGCATTGCGCGGAACCGCCGGGCAGTCCGACTGACGTCCGCGGTGCGCAGAACGTGCCGCGCGCCGGCACCCCAGCTCAAGTGCTGCCGGGGGGATCGGGCCAGCCCAACCGGCCGCAGATCAACAGCCTCGCGTCGATCTTGGAGGGGCATAGCTGAGGGTCGCGAGAGGTTACCCTCCGTTACCTCTCTACCCTGCCAACCGTGACCAGCGCTGCCGCCGCACGTTCCGTGCTGGGCGCTGTGCAACGGCGGCTCACCGTCGTGCTGACGGCGCTTGCCGCCCTCGCTGTGGGCCTCGCCGGCTGGTTCGGCGTGTCGTGGTATCGGGCGGCACAGGACGGATCCCTCGCCTCGGGCATCGCCCGGGATGCCGTACTTCAGGATGCCGAGCAGGCGACGATCAACCTCAACACGCTGGACTACCGCCGGGTGCAGGACGGGTTAACCCTGTGGGAGCAGTCGGCGACCGGTTCGCTGCTCGATGAGATACGGGCCAACCGAGCGACCTACGCGCAGGTGATCACCGACTCGAAAACTGCGACGAGTGCGCGGACCCTCGACGGCGCGGTCGCCGAACTCGACGAGCATGCCGGTACCGCACGCGTGCTCGTCGGGGTGGACGTGACCGCTGTCCGAGACGGCGGCCAGGCCAGCTGCGTACGCCGGCGCATCCAGCTGGAGATGCGTCGCTCGGGTGCGGGTGCCCCGCAAAGCTCGGGTGCGGATGCCGGCACCGTCTGGAAGGCCGAGAAGCTCGCGCCGGTCGGCGCGGCGAACCCGGTTCCCGGAACGTGCTCTCCGGTCCAGCCGCCCACTTCAAAGCCTGGGCCACCGAGATAGGAGGCCGATCGTGCCGCTGCAGCGTCCCCATCCGGCCCGCCGCCGGCCGCGGGTCGCCGGCAGGCGACCTCTCACCGATCGGCCCGGTCAACTCCACCAACGCGGCAACCGCCCCGGTGCGATCGCGCTGGATGAGCCGACTGGTCGCCCAGCGGAGATGGCCGTAGCGGAGGTCCCAGCCGGCGAGGGGGTCGCCCAGCCCGCCGAGCGCTCCTGGTGGTCGACCCCGGTGCGGGTGGCGCTGGTGGTTGTCATGCTGATCGCGTTGGGTTTGACGGCATGGTGGCGCGGCGAAACCCACGCGCTGCTCGGCACAGCAGCCTCGAGCAATCGCGCGTTGCTCGACGTCGGTACGACCGCTGAGATCTCCGGGCAGGTTCGTGATGCGGTGGAACGTGTCTTCTCCTATGACTTCACCCGGCTCGATGACAACGAACGGGCCGCTGCCGCCGTGATCACCGGCCCATTCGCTGCCGACTACCGTCGCCAGTTCGCCCGGGTCCGCGAGCTGGCGCCGGGGCAGCAGGCCGTGGTGGTGGCGACGGTGCCCGCGCTGGCCGTCAAGGTGCTTGATGGTGATCGGGCGATCGTGGTGGTGTTCATCGACCAGCAGGCCAACCGGGGCGGCCAGACCCAGCCACTGCTGGCCGCGGGTAGGCTCCGGGTCACCGCGCAACGGGCCACCGGCAGCTGGAAGATCGCCGACGTGGAGCCGTTCTGATCGCCCCGGCTCCATCCACCGGTGGCAGACCACTGTGGGTACGGGTCCGACGAAGGCGGCTGATTCTGCGCTGATCGGTCGAACCGATCGAATTGTGGCCGCTGATCGTGCACATCCGACCACTGATCGGACGACGAACTCTTGACTGCGGCCGTCTGGCAGGTCACTCTAGGACCACGCTTACGCCGTACTTATTCGGCGCTGGACAGTCGCCGTCCTAGCGGTTAGACTGCCTCTTTGCGCTGCCCTCTTCTCGCCCCCTGCCCGTGGGACCCCCTGTGCGCAGGGCGCGTCGATCTGCGTCAGCGTTCATGATAACTGAAGCTTCGGGCTTGCCGCCCCGGTTGCAGTTCCAACGACAACTTCATCGGCCAGACACGCACACCCTCTCACAACTCCATCAGCAAGTGCACCAACACCGCGCCGGGAGTGTGGTCCCCAGGTGACCCGCCAGGAGTCTCCGCCAGGAAACCACGGCCCTGCGCTCGGCAGCGCTAGTGTTCGGAAGGACGCAATCTTGGCAGTCTCCCGCCCGCCCAAGACCCCTGCTGCGAACAACTCAGTATCCCGGCTCCCGGGAGCCCCGACCCGGCCGTCTTTCGCGAAGATCCGCGAGCCGCTCCAGGTGCCCGATCTTCTGGACTTGCAGCTCCAATCGTTCGAGTGGCTGATCGGTGCCGAGGAGTGGTATCACCGCCGGATCGACGCCGGCGACGAGGACCCCATCGGTGGTCTCGCCGAGGTACTCGAGGAGATCTCTCCGATCGAGGACTTCTCCGGCTCGATGTCGCTGTCCTTCTCCGATCCCCGCTTCGATGAGGTCAAGGCCTCCGTCGAGGAATGCCGGGACAAGGACATGACCTACGCGGCGCCGCTGTTCGTCACCGCCGAGTTCACCAACAACAACACCGGGGAGATCAAGTCCCAGACGGTGTTCATGGGTGACTTCCCGATGATGACCCCCAAGGGCACCTTCATCATCAACGGCACCGAGCGAGTGGTGGTGTCGCAGCTGGTTCGTTCCCCCGGCGTGTATTTCGACCACGCCGTGGACAAGACCACCGACAAGGACGTCTACAGCGTCAAGATCATTCCCAGCCGGGGCGCGTGGTTGGAGTTCGACGTCGACAAGCGCGACACGGTGGGCGTGCGCATCGACCGTAAGCGCCGCCAGCCGGTAACCGTGCTGCTCAAGGCGCTGGGCTGGACGACCGAGCGGATCGCCGCGCGGTTCGCGCACTCCGAGACGCTGCTTGCCACCCTGGAGAAGGATCACACCGGTGGCCCCGACGAGGCGCTGCTGGACATCTACCGCAAACTGCGCCCGGGTGAGCCGCCCACCAAGGAGAGCGCGCAGGCGCTGCTGGAGAACCTGTTCTTCAAGGTCAAGCGCTACGACCTGGCCAAGGTCGGCCGCTACAAGGCGAACAAGAAGCTGGGCCTGGCGCTGCCCTACCGCAACGGGGTGCTCACCGAGGACGACATCGTCACCACGATCGACTACCTGGTGCGGCTGCACGCGGGTGAGGCGACGATGCCGGCCGCTGCCGATTCGCCCGATGACGTGGTGCCGGTGGAGACCGACGACATCGATCACTTCGGCAACCGCCGGCTGCGCACCGTCGGTGAGCTGATCCAGAACCAGATCCGGGTCGGGCTGTCCCGCATGGAACGGGTCGTCCGGGAGCGGATGACCACCCAGGACGTCGAGGCCATCACGCCGCAGACTCTGATCAACATCCGTCCGGTGGTCGCTGCGATCAAGGAGTTCTTCGGTACGTCGCAGCTGTCCCAGTTCATGGATCAGACCAACCCGCTGGCCGGTCTGACCCACAAGCGGCGGCTGTCCGCGCTGGGTCCCGGTGGTCTGTCCCGCGAGCGGGCCGGCTTCGAGGTCCGTGACGTGCACTCGTCGCACTACGGCCGGATGTGCCCGATCGAAACCCCCGAGGGTCCGAACATCGGATTGATCGGGTCGCTGTCTTCCTATGCGCGGGTCAACCCGTTCGGCTTCATCGAGACGCCCTACCGCAAGGTCGTCGACGGTTTCGTCACCGAGCAGGTCGACTACCTGACCGCCGACGAGGAGGACCGGCACGTCATCGCGCAGGCCAACGCCGTGTTGAACGATGACGGTTCCTTCGCCGAGGACCGGGTGCTGGTGCGGCGCAAGGGCGGCAGTGAGGTCGACTCCATCGACCCGCTCGGCGTCGACTACATGGACGTCTCGCCGCAGCAGATGGTCTCGGTCGCCACCGCGATGATCCCCTTCGTGGAGCACGACGACGCCAACCGGGCGCTGATGGGGGCGAACATGCAGCGCCAGGCGGTGCCCCTGTTGCGCAGCGAGGCGCCGCTGGTCGGTACCGGCATGGAGCTGCGGGCCGCGGTGGATGCCGGTGACGTCGTGGTGGCCGACAAGGCCGGCGTGGTCGAGGAGCTGTGCGCCGACTACGTCACCGTGATGGCCGACGATGGGACCCGGCAGACCTACCGGATGCACAAGTTCCACCGCTCCAACCAGGGCACCTGCACCAACCAGCGGCCCATTGTGGCCGAGGGTGACCGGGTCGAGGTCGGCCAGGTGGTCGCTGACGGGCCGTGCACCGATCAGGGCGAGATGGCCCTCGGTAAGAACCTGCTCGTGGCGATCATGCCGTGGGAGGGCCACAACTACGAGGACGCCATCATCCTGTCCCAGCGCCTGGTGCAGGACGACGTGCTCACCTCGATCCACATCGACGAGCATGAGATCGACGCTCGGGACACCAAGCTCGGCGCCGAGGAGATCACCCGGGACATCCCGAACGTCTCCGAGGAGGTGCTGGCGGATCTCGACGAGCGGGGCATCATCCGGATCGGTGCGGAGGTGCAGGCCGGCGACATCCTGGTCGGCAAGGTGACGCCCAAGGGCGAGACCGAGCTGACCCCCGAGGAGCGGCTGCTGCGCGCCATCTTCGGCGAGAAGGCTCGCGAGGTCCGCGACACCAGCCTCAAGGTGCCGCACGGCGAGACCGGCAAGGTCATCGGCATCCGGGTCTTCTCCCGGGATGATGACGATGAGCTCTCGCCGGGTGTCAACGAGCTGGTCCGGGTCTACGTCGCGCAGAAGCGCAAGATCCAGGACGGCGACAAGCTCGCCGGCCGGCACGGGAACAAGGGCGTCATCGGCAAGATTCTGCCGGTCGAGGACATGCCGTTCCTGCCGGACGGAACGCCGGTGGACATCATCCTCAACACCCACGGTGTGCCGCGCCGGATGAACATCGGGCAGATCCTGGAAACCCACCTCGGCTGGATCGCCAATCGCGGGTGGCGGATCAACGGTGATCCGGACTGGGCGTCCAAGCTGCCTGAGGAGCTGTACCAAGCCGAGCCCGGCGCTCTGGTGGCCACCCCGGTCTTCGATGGCGCGTCGGAGGAGGAGAT
>JBHELN010000393.1:0-2821 GCA_046263115.1 Pseudonocardiaceae bacterium
ACCTGCGACCGGTGGGACATCGGTGGCGTCTCGACCGCGCTGCATCCCGACACCGGCCAGCCCACGGTCTTCGTGCATGACGGGCATCCCGGAGGCGCCGGGTTCGCCGACCGCGCTCATGCCGCTTTGGGGCCCTGGTTGACCGCGACCAGGGACGCGATCGCGGCCTGCGAGTGCCCGGCGGGCTGCCCGTCTTGCGTGCAGTCGCCGAAGTGCGGCAACGCCAACGACCCACTGGACAAGGCCGGCGCGATCACTGTGCTCGACGCCGTGCTCGGTGCACTGCGGGAGGTGCCGCCCCAGCAGGTGCGGCAGTGCGGACCAGAGGCACTTGTTGTACCGCAACGGCCACCGCGGATCTATTGATACACGCAGGCGCGACACTGGCCGCGACACACTGGGCACGTAAGCGCGACATGCTGGGGAGTGTCACGTGGGACCGGCGCGTGCTTGGGCGGTGGCGGCTCCGAGGTTGCCGAGCCACCCGGGTGGTCGTGCGGTGACCTCCACCAGCACGTCCCAGCCTTCGGCTCGGCAGGACACCAGATGAACCCGCATGCGATCGATCACTCGGCGGGCTTGCCCGCAGGCGTACTGCTTGTCGGGCAGCAGGTGTGCGGCGGCTGCTAGCGCGGCGAGATCTGCTGCCGACTCTACGTGGTGGCGGGCAACCAGGGCCTCGCCCAGATGCAGGCCGAACACCGCGATGCCGGCCAGCACCGCAACCGCCACGGCCGCCCAGACGGTGGCCACTCCACGGTCACCCTCGATGAACGCCGTCATGGTCCCTCCACCGGCTCCATGAAGGCGGCGGCCTCGGCCCCGACGTCGATTCCGGGCAGCAGCCCAGCCACCGGGTTCGCCGACACCCGGGCGAGGATCTCGTCACCGTGAATGGTCACCGCCACCGTCGCGCCACGCGGAGCGATCCGGCGGGCGAGCTGCTCCGCCCGGTCCTGCTCACCCCGCGCGGTCAGCCGCGCGGCCTCGCGAGCGGCGTCGACGCACCGCAGCTGCACCGCTACCGCGGACACCGCCGCCAACATCAAGGCGAGCACCGTGACGAGTGAGCACAGCGCCAGGGCCGCCTCGACGGTGACCGCACCCCGGTCGTCGGTCCGGTCACCGGAAGCCGTCACGACTTCAGCCATCAGAACTTGACGGACAGCGCCTGCTGCACCAAGTCGGTGAGAGCTGCCGTGATCGCGCCACCCGTAACCACTTTGTAGAGCAGAGCCGCGAAGGCCGCCGCAGCGATCGTGCCGATCGCGTATTCGACGGTGCTCATCCCCGCGTCATCACCCACCACCTGCCGCCAACGTTGCCGAATCTTGTTTTCGATCATCATGGGTACTCCTCTCGAGGTTGATTACCACTGCACCATCAGGCCGGCGGCCAGTCCGATCAGCACCGGCGCGACTCCGATTGCGATGAAGGCGGGCAGGAAGCACAGCCCGAGCGGAGCGGCGATGAACACCCCGGCCCGTTGGGCTCGGGCTTCGGACTGCTCCTGAGCACTCGCTCGCAGCTCCGCGGCCAGGCTTGTGAGTGACGCGGCGAGTGCGCCGCCGCCGCGACCGCTGCGCTGGGCAGACCTGGCCAGCCGTGCGGTGGCGGGGCACTCCAGCGCTGGCTGCCAAGCCTGCGTGGAGTCAGCGCCCAAAGCCAGCAGTTGCGCGGTGCGACGCAACGCCGGCCCGGCTGGCGCGCCCAATCCCTCAGCGACCGCTCGCAGCGCCACCGCAACGGGCATCCCGGCCCGCAGGCAGGCGGCGAGCAGCTCCCAGGTTCCAGCCAGCTCCAAGGGCTGCGCACCGGTGTCCGCGCGGAACCGCAACCACCATGCCGGGCTGTCCTCGGCCGGTGTACGCCCGGCGTGGCGGGCCTGCGGCAACCGCGAACGCGGCCCGGCTGAACCGGGCGCCGTCACCAGCGCCGCCGCCACCAACAGGCTCGCTACCGCCTGGGCTGTCATGCCGGTACCGCCCGGGATATCAACCGCGTACTCCACCAGACTCCGGCGCACGCCAGCGTAGTGCCGATCACCAGCAGCAGGTGACCCATCGGGGTCATGCACAGCACGCGCAACGGTGCAGCGCCCACCGCCTGGCCCAGTGCCAGGCCCAGCAGCGGCAGCCCCGCCAACACCACGGCGGTAGCTCGAGGGCCGGCGAGCCGGGCCTGCACATCGGCGGCGAACCGTACCCGGTGCTCGGTGTCGCAGCGCACCGCGCAGAGCACGTCCGCGAGCGCGATCCCGTGCTGCTCGGCGAGCGACCAGGCCCCGGCCAACCGGTCCCACCAGCAACGCAGCTGCGCTGGACCCGCGCTGCGCAGCGCCGCCGGCACGTCGCCGCCGAGGCGTGCGGTGGCAGCGACCGTGGCCAGTGCCTGGACGACATCACCGGCCACCCCAGCGCGGGTGTCGGCGGCGGCTTGCACCGCGTCCGCCGGATGGGCCCCGGCCCGTAGTTCCGCCACCAGGATGCCGAGGGCATCGGATAGGTCGCTGGCCGCCGCGGCCGCCGCACGGCGTGCCCGACTCACCCGCCGGCACGCGGTGGCGGTACCGGCCACCATCGCCGCGGCGAGCGCACCAGCGAGGCCGGCCGGCGTTGCACCAGCGGCTGTGGCCAGGCCGACCATCACCAGCCCGCTACGGTGCGTGGCCCAGCCTGAGACCGTCGCAGCGGAGGTCAGCGCGTGCGATGCTGTTTTTGCACGTGCTGATCGACCGGGTGCGGGTGTCCCGCAAGATACCGAGGTCAGCGCGTGCGATGCTGTTTTTGCACGTGCTGATCGACCGGGTGCGGGTGTCCCG
>JBHELN010000394.1:0-3769 GCA_046263115.1 Pseudonocardiaceae bacterium
TACGTCTTCGATTCCGGCGTGCAGCAGTTCCTGCGGCGGTCCAACCCCTGGGCGCTGCGCGGAATGACCGAACGGCTGCTCGAGGCCGCAGACCGGGGTTTGTGGGCGCAGCCCGACCCTGCGGATCTCGACGCGCTGCGGGGGGTCTACCTGGACCTGGAAGGTGACCTGGAAGGGCCGTGAAGTCGCCGGGTCAGGGCCGGGTCAGGGCCGGGTCAGCGCCCGTTAGTGCTGAAGTGCGCGAAATTCACCGGACCCGGCCAGCGCCCACCCCATTTCCACCCCGCAGACTCGAACGCGGTCACCGCCGGGCCGCCGTCGGAAACCATGCCCGATCGCACCCAGTCGCGCGCAAGGTAAGAAGAGGCCAGCTCAGGCACCACGAGGTCGCCGCTGACGTATGGGTTGTCGAACGGGTTGAGGTCGATCGCCAGTCCGAAGGCCTGCGCCGACCACTGAGTCTGACTGCGTTTCGGTCGGCAGATGAATCCCTCGGTGTTGTTGCGGTCTCCGGTCGGTGGCAGGTTCAGCTCGGCGTCCGGTGAGATGTGCATCTCCTCCACCGGAAAACCGGCCGTGAACAGCTTTTTGAACACCTCCACCACGGTTTGCGCGACGTCGGCGTTGATCAACATCTCGCCGGTATGGGTACGGGCGTCGAAACCTCGGAAAGACATGGTGAGGTAGCGCAGCTGCTCGGGCCTCACCGGACAGGCCGGTTTCCAGGTGCTGCGGCCCAGGACGTCCGGGGGCACCGGAGCGATCGTGAACACGAACGCCTTCGAGGGGGGTGGCGGTAGCCGATCCAGGGTTGGCAGCTGCCGATTCACCAGGGCCGGGGGCGTCGATCGGACCACGCCGTAGCCGTCTCGGCGCCGTGGCAGCGGTGTCGCGCCCACGATCCAAGGCTCCACCGGCCGCGGCGCGGTCTTCGGCTGCGTGGCCGCCGGCATCCGCAAGGCTGTCGCGGGCGTCTGCTGCGCAGCAGGAACCTGCCGGTAAGCGGCGCCGTGACCGGTCAGCAGGAGAGCACCTGCGAGCAACCCGCTCAGGTACCTCCTGACGACGAGCCGCTGAGCCCGGTGCTGCGCCACTGCGCCACGATGTCAGATGGTCTGGTAGGCAGGAGCGGTGGACCATACTGTGTTACACCGCCGCCTCGCCGCGGACCTGTCGACTGCCATGATCTACGCCCTGCTGCGGCTGCGGGTCGAGGTGTTCGTCGTCGAGCAGGACCGTCCCTACCAGGAGCTTGACGGCCATGACCTGGACCGGCTGACCCGGCATTACTGGCTGGCGCCGCCCGACGCGATCGAGGACCCGCAGGCCACCCTGCGGCTGCTCGAGCCCGCCGACGGTCAGTTCCGGATCGACCGGGTGTGCACTGCCCCGCAGGCTCGGGGCATCGGTGGGATGAGGCGGCTGATCGAGGCCGCGCTGGGTGAGGTCGGCGATGCCCCCTGTGTGGTCGACGTACCGCTCGACTGTGTCGAGTTGTTCGGTGCGTACGGCTTTGTGGTGGATGGGGCGCAGAACATCGAAGGCGGCGTTGTGCAGGTGCCGATGCACCGCGATGCATCGGCACGGATTCGCTGAGCATGAGTACGGCCCGCTACCCGTTCTCGGCGATCGTCGGGCACGACAAGCTTCGGCTGGCTTTGCTGTTGACCGCCGTGCACCCGGGCATCGGCGGGGTGCTTATCCGGGGGGAGAAGGGCACCGCGAAATCGACCGTGGTCCGGGCGCTGGCCGCGCTGCTGCCCACGGTGACCGCGGTATCGGGGTGCCGGTTCCATTGCGACCCGCTGTCCCCGGATCTGCTGTGCCCGGACGGTCCACATGCTGCGGTAAGCGGGCGGGACGTTCGCCCGGCGAAGTTGGTTGAGCTGCCGGTGGGCGCCAGCGAGGACCGCCTGGTGGGCTCGCTGGATCTGCAACGCGCCCTCGCCGAGGGCGTTTCGGCGTACCAACCCGGGTTGCTCGCGGCGGCGCACCGCGGCGTGCTGTACGTCGACGAAGTGAACCTGCTGGCCGACCACCTCGTCGACGTGCTGCTCGACGCCGCCGCGATGGGCCGTGCCTTTGTCGAGCGCGATGGCGTGTCCGTTTCGCATGCGGCGTCGTTCCTGCTGGTCGGTACCATGAACCCGGAGGAGGGAGAGCTGCGCCCGCAATTGCTCGACCGCTTCGGGCTGGCTGTCGAGGTAGCGGCCTCCCGGGATGTCGAGATTCGGGCCGAGGTGATCCGCCGGCGGCTGAGCTATGAGGCGGACCCGGCAGGTTTCGCGGTGAACTGGCGAGCCCACGAGGTTTTGCTGGCCGAGCAGATCCTGGCGGCCCGCTGCGCATTGCCCCGTGTGGTGTTGCCGGACGGCGAGCTGCGCCGGATCGCCGCGGTATGCGCCGCGTTCGAGGTCGACGGGATGCGCGCGGACCTGGTGATGGCCCGGACCGCGCTGGCGCACGCGGCCTGGCGGGGAGCCGACACGGTAGCTGAGGATGACATTCGCGTGGCCGCGACGCTGGCGTTGCCGCATCGCCTCCGCCGTGACCCGTTCGACCAACCAGGCCTGGACCACGACCAATTAGAAGACGCTCTCCGTGCCCCCGAACCCCCGCCCGACGACCCTCCTGACCAGCCACCCCCCGGCGGCGCCCCGCCCGACATGGAGACATATCGGAGTTCTGGAGCCGCTGAAAACCCCGACATGTCTCCATGTCGGGCTGATGAGCCGGGGAAGGCGTTCCGGGCGCGAATGCTGGTGGTGCCTGGGATCGGGGCCGGGGCTCCGGGCCGGCGGTCGGTAGGGCGGACCAGCACTGGGCGCACGATCCGGGCCGCCACGTCCGAAGGTAATGGGTTGCATTTGCTGGGCACCTTGATTGCGGCCGCGCCGCACCAGCGCGACCGGGGCCGCCGCGGCCCGGGGTTGCTGCTGCACCGCAGTGATGTCCGCTTGGCGGTGCGCGAGGGCAGGGAATCCAACCTGGTGCTGTTCGCTGTCGATGCATCCGGCTCGATGGCCGCCCGGTCCCGGATGTCTGCGGTCAGCGGCGCGGTGCTGTCCCTGCTGCTGGATGCCTACCAGCGCCGGGACAAGGTCGGCCTGATCAGCTTCCGGGGCGCCGAGGCGCAGGTGGTACTGCCACCGACGTCGGCCGTGGATGCCGCGGTCGCCCGGCTGCGTTCGCTGCGCACCGGCGGACGCACCCCGTTGGCTGCCGGCTTGCTGTGCGCGGCGCGGGTGCTGGCCGCGGAGCGGTTGCGCGATCCCGCCCGCAGGGCGCTGCTCGTAGTACTCACCGACGGCAGGGCCACCTACGGCGGGATGGACGCGGCGATGGCCGCGGCAGGACTACTGCGCCGCGATGGCGTGGGCTCGATCGTGGTGGACTGCGAATCGGGGCCGATCCGGCTCGGCCTACCAGACCAGATCGCGATCGCGATGCGCGGCGGGTGTGTGCGGTTGGAACAGCTGTCCGCCGATGCGGTGGCCGGAGTAGTCCGCGCTGCCCGCGGAGCCGCTTAGTACTCACCACACAACAGCACACGTGCTGATCTTCATCCTCCTGGCGCCGAGTTCGGCATCAGGGCTGTCGAAGGCGAAACGGACGGCCCTAGTCTCGAACTCGGCGACGACATGGCGCTGGCTATACCTGCCGATTTCTTGAGGAAGTCCAGATGCCCCAAGGTGTACCGGTCAGGGTTCCCGACGACGGTTCGAGTACCCGGCAGCGGCGCAACCGGCCGCTGCTGATCGTCCATACC
>JBHELN010000395.1:0-8864 GCA_046263115.1 Pseudonocardiaceae bacterium
TTTGCTCCGTTGACGGTCACCGTGCCCTCGGGCCCGTCGTAACTCACACCGTCTGCTGCCTTGCGAACCTCATCGGTCATGAACGACTTCGATTTCTCCACCATTGCCTTCCACATGAACAATGATGTATAGGCCGCCTCCATCGGATCAGAGGTGACTCGGTTCTGACCGTACTTGGCCTTGAACGCCTGCACGAATGCCGCGTTCTTTGGGGAGTTGATGGTCTGATAGTAGTTCCACGCGGTCAGCTGCCCCACCACGTTGTCCAGCCCTATCCCCCCGATCTCCTCCTCGGCGATGGACACCGATACCACCGGCATTGCCGCCGGAGCCAGGCCAGCGTTTCGGTACTCCTTGAAGAACGCGACATTCGAGTCGCCGTTGAGCGTGTTGAACACCGCAGCCGCCCCGGCACCTTTCACCTTATTGACGATGGTGGCGAAATCCGTGTGCCCGAGTGGCGCGTACTCCTCGCCCTTTATGTCTATGCCGTTGGCATTGGCGTACGCCTTGATTTCCTTGTTTGCAGTACGCGGGAAGACGTAGTCGGAGCCCACCAGGAACAGCGACTTGACGCCCTTCTGCTTCAGGTAGTCCAGAGCGGGCACAATCTGCTGGTTGGTGGTCGCACCGGTGTAGAAGATGTTCGGTGACGCCTCGAGCCCCTCATACTGCACCGGATAGAACAGCAGGGAGTTGGCGCCCTCGAAGACGGGGAGCATCGCTTTGCGTGAGGCCGATGTCCAGCCCCCGAAGACCGCCGCCACACAATCGGAACTGATCAGTTTCCCGGCCTTTTCCGCGAAGGTCGTCGGCTCGGACGCGCCGTCCTCGCTAACGACGTTCAACTGCTTGCCGAGCACGCCGCCACTGGAATTGATCTGATCGGCGGCCAGCAGCAGTGAATCGTGCACCGTCTTTTCGCTGATCGCCATCGTGCCGGACAAAGAGTTCAGGAATCCGATCTTGACTGAATTCCCGGAGGTATCAACACAGGAGCCCGCCGACGATTCACTTGGCCCAGAAGCTCCGATCCTACTACCGCAACCCGCCGAGACGAGGCCTGCAACCATCAACATGGCGACTGCGCTCAGCAGACGTTTCCTCGTTCGTCGTGTGCTCATCGCAACTCCTCTCGCGCCGGGGTCGGCCCGTTCCGCGTCACCGGCCGGATCCGGATATCTGCACGCCGGCCCCGGCGCTACGGCAGGTGAACGACGGGCGCCTGCGGTGCACCGTAAGAACGAGATGTGACAGCGAGATTTCTGATTTGAGTCAGCACTGTTACGTGTCACTAATTGGGGTGATGATGAGATCACCATACGTCATAAAAACTGGCCGTGGCGCCTCGAATGCTCCGGCGCTGATCACACTGGAGGGTGTAGTACCACAAGCCAGGCCGCTGCAAGCATTGCCGGACCGTGGGGTACATCGGAGTAACCGAGCATTCGCGCAGGCACCGCCACAATAACGGTCAATGCGCCGGCCGCGAGCACCGCCAGCAGCAGACCCGACCACGATGTCGCAGCGGTGAGCGCACCCAGGCTGCCGGCGAGTTTCACGTCCCCACCTCCCAGAGCGCCAGGAGACACCAGACGGATTGCCGCATAGCCGCCCGCCCATAGCAACGTGCCCACGGCAGCGCGGGCTAGTGGATCGACATTTCCTGCGCCGATCGCCGCGATCCCCAGCCCCCCGGCGACCACTTGGTACGCCGGCAAGGTCAGCGCATCTGGCAGCCGCCGGGCAACCAGATCAACGCTGCCCAGTAGCACACCACCCCAGGCCAATACCAGCGGCACCGGCCACCACCACAGCGGTAGGTTGGCGCCGACCCGTCCGCCGACCATCGCCCACAGCGCGGCCACCAGCGCCGCGCACACCGGGGCCGGTATCGGCGCACCACGGGGAATCCTTCGCAACAGCATCGCTCCCCCGGCACCTGCCGCGGCTCCCATCGCGGCTGTCCACGCGGTGCTCATTCGGCCACTGTGTCTCATTCGCCGCCAGCGCAGGGGCGAGCCGGATACAACCTGTGGATAACCGGGCTGGTGTGGACAAGCGGTTTCGTGGGCGGCTAGCGGGCTAGAACACCCCGCGGGCGGCCGCGTCGCGGACCGCAGCGTAATGCTCTTCTTTCGTGACCGAGAAACACGATGCGCCGTCTCTCTGGCACTTCACGAAGTACCGCCAGGGCCCCGGCTCCGGATTCAGTGCGGCAGCGATGGCCGCTGCGCTCGGCGATCCGATCGGCGACACCGGCACCCCGACATTGAGGTAGGTGTTGTAGGGGCCTGGCCGGGCCCTGTCGGCGTCGGAGGTACTGGCCTCCTGCCGGTCGAGCGGATAATTGATGGTGGAATCCATCTGCAGCGGCATTCCGGCGGCAAGCCGGTTATAGATGACTCGGGAGACCCGGCGGAAATCCGGGGTGATCGCCTCACGCTCAATCACCGAGGCGATCACGAGCACGTCGTAAGCGCTGTAGCCAGTACTTGCAGAGGACACCGGGAAACCACCTGCCAACAGCCGTGCTACGGATGTGGCGGTGACCTGACCCAACAGCTCCACCGCCGAACTGCCGGGGCGCACATCGTAGGGTCCCGGTACCAGCAGTCCTTCCAAGCGCCGGCGGGGTTCCACGCGCGACATCGGATCGAGGGCCCAGGTCGGTACCGCGAGCGCCCGGGGGTCGGTCTGTTCCATCGCCGCCCGGAGCTTTTCCGGATTCACGCAGGTGCTCTGCTCCCCGATCATCGCGCAGCTGGCCCGGGAGATTTCGGCGAGCAGTCCCGGCACGATCTTGCCGTCCGGCAGCTCGACGTTGTCGAGCTGCTCTCCACCACGAATCTCCAGGTGCCCGACTCGGGCATCCGGTTGCTGCAGCCTCGCTACCGCCGCCGAGCCAGACATCCGCTCCCGCAGCTGGTAAAACCCGGGCTGCACGGCCCGCACTCGGGGATCGGCGTCGGCAGCGCGGGTGAACGCCCGGACGCTGGCGACCACGTTCTGCCGTGCCAAGGTGGCGCCGATTGCGGTGAGGCTCTGGCCGTCCTCGACCTCAACCACCGCCTGCGTATCACCGGCTCCGACGAAGTCTGGAACGTCACGCAGAGCTCGTATCTCACGCACTCCAACCACGACGCCGGTGACCGCCAGCACGAGTACGCCGACGACGGAGAAAAGCACCATGCGCCGACGGCGCCGCTCCCGAGCCTGGCGCCGACGGCGCCGCCCACCACCGCCGCGCTCTGGCGCGGCCCGAGTGTCCCGGAATAGCCCGAGGTCGTCGGTCATCGATCGGCCCGGGCTGTGCACCAGCAGCGAACACACCGGGCATGGGGGCGCGACACACGGGGTACGGGGGGACGACACGCGGGGCTGCGGGGGATGACACGCCGGGGCTGGGCGGAGTTCACGGCGGGTCCTTTGGTTCGTCGTCGGCCCGCCGGGCGTCGAGCCAGCCTTGCAGGATCTCCACCGCGGCAGCCTGATCGATCACCGCCCGCTGCTTACGTCCGCGGACACCACGCTCGGCGAGCATCCTGGTAGCCGAAACGGTAGTGAGCCGCTCATCGGTCAGCCGCACCGCGACGCCCTCGCCGAGCCGGCCGCCCAGGGCGCGGGCGTAGTCGGCTGCCGCACGCGCCGCGGGCCCTTCCCGCCCGGCCAGTGTGCGCGGGAGCCCCACCACCACCTCGACCACCTCGTGCTCAACCACCATCGCCGCCAGCGCATCGAGGTCCCTACCCCCCGAGCGGTCGCGGCTCAGCGTAACCAGCGGCGTCGCGAGGATCCCCGCGGGATCAGATAGCGCCACCCCGATGCGCACCTCGCCGACGTCCACACCGAGGCGCCGGCCACAAGGCTCGAACTCCGACCCGCTCACGCGCCGTCGCGCCGCGCGAGTTCGATGCGCAGCGCGGCCAACGCCGCCGGGATCCCGGCCGGCTCGGTACCACCGCCCTGGGCCAGGTCTGGCTTGCCTCCGCCACGACCACCCACCGCCGGACCGAACACCGGCACCAGCGCGCCTGCTGCCAACCCCCGTCCCCGCGCGGCCGCGGTGGTGGCCACCACGAAGGACACCTTGCCGGTCGCCTGGTCGACGCTGAACAGAGCTACCACCCCGGGCCGGTCGCCGAGCCGGCTACGAACCTCCGTGGCCAGCGCGCGCAGGTCTGCACCGCTGACACCGCCGGGCACCTCAGCCGCCACCAGCGCGGTCGCACCGATCTGCTCGGCCGCGCCGGCCAGCGTGCCCGCCGAGGACAGCACCGCGCCGGCGCGCAGCTTCTCCAGTTCCCGCTCGGCCGCGCGCAGCCGTTCGGCGATCGCCCCGATGCGATCGGGCAGCTCCTCGGGCCGGGCCTTGAACTGCTCGGCCAGCTGCGCCACCAGCACATGCTCGCGGGCCAGGAAGCGGAACGCATCCAGCCCCACCAACGCCTCCACCCGGCGCACCCCGGCCCCGATGGACGCCTCGGACAGCAGCTTGATCAGGCCGATGTCGGCTGAGTTGGGCACGTGGGTACCACCGCAGAGCTCCTTGGAGTAGTCCCCGATGGTGACCACCCGTACCGCGTCGCCGTACTTCTCGCCGAACATCGCGATCGCACCGTCGCGGCGGGCGTCGGCCATCGTCATCACGTCAGCGGTGACCGGCAGCGCGCGCAGCAGCACCTCATTGACCTCGTCCTCGACATCGGCCAGCACACTGGGCGGCACCGCCCCGCCCGGGGAGGTGAAGTCGAAGCGCAGCCGGCCCGGCGCGTTGAGCGAGCCGGCTTGGGCGGCGCTGGCACCCAGTGCCCGGCGGATGCCGGCGTGCACCAGGTGGGTGGCCGAATGCGCGCGCGCCACCGCGCGCCGGCGGGTCACGTCCACCTGCGCCAGGACCGGGTCATCCAGCCGGACCTCGCCGGAGACGACCGTGCCCCGGTGCACCGACAGGCCCTCCACCGGGGACTGCACGTCGGCGACTTCGATGATGAAGCCGTCGCCGGTCAGAGTGCCGGTATCGGACTGCTGGCCGCCGCCCTCGGCGTAGAACGGGGTCCGGTCGAGCACCACTTCCACGGCGCTGCCCGCGCCGGCTGCGGGGACTCCGACCCCATTGACCAGCAAACCGATCACGCGTGTCTCGGCGGACAGCTCGGTGTACCCGAGGAAGTCGGTGCGGCCGTGCGCGTCGAGTACGCTGCGGTACTCGCTGAGGTCTCCGTGGGCGGAGCGGCGGGCCGCCGCGTCGGCCTTGGCCCGCTGCCGTTGCTGCGCCATCAGCGTGCGGAAACCCGCCTCGTCGACGGACAGGCCAGCCTCGGCCGCCATTTCCAGAGTCAGGTCGATGGGGAAGCCGTAGGTGTCGTGCAACTGGAAGACCTGATCCCCGGACAACTGCGCACCACCGGCCTGCCGTGTCTGCGCCACCGCCATATCAAAGATCCGTGAACCGGCGGACAGCGTCACCAGGAAGGCCTCTTCCTCGGCCCGGGCCACCGCCTCGATCCGCTGGTAGTCCGTAACGAGCTCCGGGTACGACGGACCCATCGTGTCTCGCACCACAGCGGTGATCTCGCCCAGCACCGGTTCGGTTACGCCGAGCAAGCGCACTGAGCGCACGGTGCGGCGCAGCAGCCGCCGCAGCACGTAGCCGCGTGCCTCGTTGCTCGGGGTCACCCCGTCCCCGATCAGCATGACGCCGGTACGGGCGTGATCGGCGATCACCCGGAAACGTACGTCATCAGCAGGATCGGCGCCGTAGCGCCGGCCGGAGAACTGCTCGGCCAGGGTGATCACTGGGCGCAGCAGATCGGTCTCGTACACGTTCGGCACGTCTTGGAGCAGCAGCGCAACCCGCTCCACACCCATCCCGGTGTCGATGTTCTTGGCCGGCAACGGCTCGAGGATCGGGAAGTCACTCTTGCCCGGTCCGGTGGATGGTCCCCGCTCGTCCTGCATGAAGACCAGGTTCCAGATCTCCAGGAAGCGATCCTCATCGACGATCGGCCCGCCGGGGCGGCCGAAAGCCGGACCGCGGTCGATGTAGATCTCAGAACTGGGCCCGCACGGGCCGGGCACGCCCATGGACCAGAAGTTGTCGTCCATGCCGCGGCGCTGGATGTGATCGGCCGGAATTCCGGCCACCGTCCGCCACAAATGCTCGGCCTCGTCGTCGTCGGTGTACACGGTGACCCAGATGCGGTCTGGGTCAAACCCGTAACCGCCGGCGTCGACCGGGCCGGTCACCAGTTGCCACGCGTATTCGATCGCCCCTTGCTTGAAGTAGTCCCCGAAGGAGAAATTGCCGGCCATCTGGAAGAAGGTGTTGTGCCTAGTAGTCTTGCCCACCTCGTCGATGTCCGGCGTGCGCACACATTTCTGGATGGAGGCCGCCCGGCTGTAGGGAGGTGTCACCTGGCCGAGAAAATACGGCTTGAAAGGCACCATGCCGGCGTTGACGAACAGTAAGTTCGGGTCGTCGACCAGCAGCGACGCGCTAGGCACCACCGTGTGTCCGGATCGTTGGAAGTGATTCAGGAACCGTTGGCGGATCTCGTGGGTCTGCACTGGGCGGTCCTCAAAAGCTAATGGCCTCGAAAAGCTGATGGCCTCGACAACTGATTAGATAGCGCAGCTGCGCAACACCCAGGGCTATGCGGTGGCTGCTCACGCCTGATGCGCCCCGGAGCCGGCGTACCCCGCCGCGATGTCGATGCCGGTACGCGCGGCGACGGTCGCGTGCAGCTGAGCCTCCCGCTCTTCCATACCGGCCCGGACATCGGCGCCGAAAGAGCCCATCGCGGTAGCCAGTTCTCGGACGGCGTCACTGATGTTCTCAGCCGCGCCTGCCGGTGTCATCCGCCGGGCCTTGGCACTGGCCTTCCGGCTTGCCGCCACCCCGGCAGCAATTCCCAGACCGAACCAGACAATCCGCTTCACCGCGTGTCCCCGTCCCGACGGCGCCCGCGTGGCCGGCGGTCAGATGCCTTTTCCTTGCGCTTTCGACGGCGCATCGCCTTGCTCACGCCATAGGATAGCGCCGCCACGCGCACCAATGGTCCGCCCAGCGTGGCGGTGAACAGGGAAGTCAGCGCGGACACGTTGCCGGTCACCACCTGGGCGTTCGCGGTGATCCCGTCCAGCCGCTCCAGCTGTGCATTGACGTGCGTCACGGTCGTATTTGCTCCGCTGAACAGCGGATCGGCTTCCGCGCTGGCCTTGCGGATCGCCTGCGTCGCCTCGTCCAAGGTCCGGCCCAGCTTGATCAGTGGCACGGCGAGCAGACCGACTAGCACCACGAACGCGCCGGCGGCAATCAGCGCGGCGATTTGACCTGCCGACACGGGTCCTCCTTGCCGATGGCAGCCAACCGGCCGCGGTGAGCTGGGCAACCGCGCCGGTAATGGGCGATCAGGTTACCGGGCCTGTTCACGCGCCGTCATGGTGGGCTGCCGTGGTGATGCGCGAACGACCAGCTGGTCCGGGTGCGGATGGCTGAGGAAGTCGCGGTGCGAGATCTCCCAGCCGTACGCACCGGCCAGCGGAAACACCACCAGGTCGCCGACGCGCAGCCGGTCGACCCACACCTGCTTGGCGAGCACGTCACGGGGCGTGCACAGCTCACCGACCACATCGATGCACTGTGCGTGCACTTCAGGGCGGGCGAAGGGGTAGCGCCACCGTTCGACTGGCAGCACCGCGAACGGATGGCTGTACCCCCAGGCGGCGGGCAGCCGGAAGTGATGGGTTCCGCCGCGCAGCACCGCGAAATGGCGGCCGTGAGTGCATTTGAGGTCGAGGACCTCGCCGGCGTACCAGCCGGCCTCGGCCACCAGGAACCGACCCAGTTCGAAGATCAACCGTACGCCATCGGGCAGCCGACCGAGTGCCGCACCCAGCCCATGGGAAAAGCTCGCCAGGTCGAAACGCGCACCGCCGGTGTAGGGTATCCCGATACCGCCTCCGACGTCGATGACCTCCAGGTCGATCCGGTGCCTGGCCGCCTGCTGCGTGCACCACACCACGCTGTCGATCAGGAAGCCCGCGTGCGCCTGCGCGTCGAGGTTGTTCGACGCCGCATGGAGGTGAAAGCCGTGCAGCGCGACGGCCGGAAGGGTGCGGCACAGCTCGATGGCCTCGGGTATGACGGCTTCATCGATACCGAACTGGGTCGCTACCCCGGTCATTCGCAGCCGCCCGGGTAAAACACTGCTACCACGGTTGACCCGCAGCGCCACCGGCACGCGGAGACCGAGCCGGTCGCCGACCAACCCCGCTCTGCGCAACTCGTGCATGCTCTCGACATTGAGCAGGTCCACGCCGGCCTGTAGCGCACCGGCGATCTGGGCGTCGGTCTTGGCCGGTCCACTCAACGCAAACCTTGCTGCGCCTGCGGCGACCGCCTTGTCGATCTCCCCCAGCGACGCCACTTCGAATCCGTCGACCTGTTCGGCCAGTGTGCTCAGCACCGCGGGATGGCTGTTGGCCTTGACCGCGTAGTACAGCTCGCATCGCCCGGTCAACCCTGCGCGCACCGCCTGCACCTGCGACAGCACGGTATCCAGGTCGTAGACGTAGGCGCACACGGGATCGTCGCCAACGGTCTGCCGTTGCAGCGCTGCACTCACCCGCTGCCAGGCGCCCCCGTGCAGTTGCTGTGCGCGGACGGTCAACGGCATGCCCCGGACAGGGGATTGCTCACCGGTACGTACCGATCACCACCTGCTCGGTCCAGCCGCATCCGGGCGAATGCCTTGACCGGCAAGGTCGGTCCGAAAAGCGCGGCGCGGTCGGCGGTGACGTCCTCGCGCAGTCGCTCGTCAGCATCCAGATCGGTGAGAAGCCCGGCCAGCATCGCGCTG
>JBHELN010000396.1:0-2847 GCA_046263115.1 Pseudonocardiaceae bacterium
TCCCTGGCATCTTGAGCTGCTGAGTTGCCATGATACCCGGTGGGGGTGCAGGTTCGGGGATGGTGCGCGGCGCGAATTCCGTGAATGAGCCTCACTGGTGTAATCGGACATTCGCCCAGACGATTGCGAGGCAGGAACCTCACGATGGATGCGCAGGTGTTGTGCGCCCGGATCCGGACAGATCTCACCGATGTCGAGGAGCGCATCAAGGCCAACTCATGGTTGGCGGAGCTGGAGGCCGGGCGGCTGTCCACCGGAGCGCTGCGGGCCTTCGCGGGCGAGCAGCTCCACATCATCCCCAGTGATCTGCGCAGCTTCGAGATGCTCGCGCAACGGTTCGGCACTGATCCAGCCCACGGTTACCTGACCGGCATGGTCGCTGCGGAGCGAGCCGCGCTCGGCGCGCTGGAAGCCTTCGCTACCGCAGCCGGACTCGACAGTGTGGCGCAGCGCGCCTACGAGCCGGTGCCAGGCTGCCAGGTATACCCGTCTTACGTGGCGCGCCTGGGCCGCGACGGCACACCGGCACAGATCGCGGGTGCCTTCCTGGTGAACCTGGACGCCTGGGGCAGTTGCTGCGCGCGGATGGCCAACGCCCTACCCGTCAACTACCAGATAAGCCAGCAAGACTGCGCGTTCTTCGCGCACTTCGCCGGCCCGGCGACCGAACTGGAGCAGGCCAGTCTGGAGGTGATCGATGCTGGGTTGGCCCACGGTGCCGACCCGGCCGGTATCGCCCGGGCAGCCCGGCTCCTGCAGGCTTACGAGCTGCTCTTCTGGGACAGCCTGCCGCGCTGAACCCGGTGAGGTGCGCAGGCATCCATCAGAGCCCTGGGGACAGCGGAAGGTGCACAAGGCATCCCGGAGACCCCCGGGGCGACGATGGATCCCCCGTCCGGGTGCACAATCGTCCCCGACTGGGTACACGCCTGGCCGGAAAGGGCGGGTGATCGGATGGATGACCGTCGGTTGCTGTTGGTGCACGCACACCCCGACGATGAGTCGATCATGACCGGCGCAACGATGATCAGCTATGCCCGGCAAGGTGCCACCGTGGTGCTGGTGACGTGTACCCGCGGCGAGGTCGGCCAGATCGTCGCGCCCGACCTCGCCGGGTTATGCGACGCCGACCCCGACGGCCTCGGCCGGCACCGGGAGACCGAGCTGGCCGAGGCCCTGGAAGTGCTGGGCACCGCCCGGCAGTACTGGTTGGGCGGGCGTGGTCGTTGGCGCGACAGCGGCGTCCCGGCCGGCGATCACCCTGGCGCCTTCGCCGCCGCCGACCCCGACGAGGCGGTCCGGGCGATGGTCGAGATCCTGCGCGCCGAGCGCCCACAGGTGGTGATCACCTATGACCCGGGCGGCGGGTACGGGCACCCCGACCACATCCAGGCCAATCGGGTCACGATGGCCGCGCTGGATCCTGCCGCCGACCCTGATTACGCACCGGAGTTGGGCGCGCCGTGGCAGGTGCCGAAGGTCTACTGGATGACACTGTCCCGCAGCATGATGCAGACCGCGGCGAACGCCGGGTTGCTGTCCTCATCGGACGGCATCCCGATTCCCTACTCGTCGTCCGACGAGGAGATCACCGCCGTGGTGGACGGGCGCGAGCACCTGAGCGCCAAGGCGGCCGCGATGCGCGCTTACCGCAGCCAGATCAATCTGGCGGAAGGGCTTTTCGCCGCCCTCGTCACGATGCCCGAGTTCGCGGTGGAGCACTACGTGCTGGTCCGCGGTGAGCGCGGTCCCGGCTCGGGGCCGCACAACTGGGAGCACGACCTGTTCGCCGGGGTGGGAGTCGCCGGGTGAGCCCGCCGTCGGAGATCCGGGATGCGCTGCGACGCTTCCGGCGCCGCCGCGCCAGGCGCTGGAGTACCCAGCGGGCCACCGTGGCCGTCACGGTTGTCGCCGCACGCGGCGGCCCGGCACTGCTGCTGACCCGACGCGCTGATGCCCTGAGCACGTGCGCTGGGCAACTTGCATTGCCGGGCCAGTGGGTCGGTCGCTGGGAGTCGGCAGCCGCGGCGACCCGGCGCCAACTCGCCGACGACTTCGGGATCCACCTGCCACCGGAGTCGGTGCTCGGGCTGCTCGATGACTACCTCGATGACCATCCCGGGGCCGGCCGACAGGTGATCACGCCGGTAGTGCTGTGGGCCGCCGACCATGCTGAGGCTGCTGGTGTCACCACTGTTCGTTTCGCCGATCTCGACGTCGAGCCGATGTTCGTGTCGAGTGCCGAATCTGACCGCCCGGTAATCCGGTTGCCACTGCACGGTGAGTGGTTGCATGCTCCCGCGGCGGCCGTACTGCACCAGTTCCGGGAGGTGGTGCTGCACCGGCGGTCCACTCGAGTCGCGCACCTCGGCCCCCCGTCAGGGCGCGATAGCGTAGTGGAGTGCGGCTGGCGACCTGGAATGTGAATTCGGTGCGGTCACGGCTGCCTCGCCTGCTCCCGTGGCTGGATGCCCGCGCACCGGACGTGGTGTGCCTCCAAGAGACCAAGCTGCCGGCGGACACCTTCGACGAGCTGGTTGCCCCCGCGCTGATCGAGCGCGGGTACGCCGTGGCCCACCACGGCGACGGCCGGTGGAACGGGGTCGCGATCGTCTCCCGGGTCGGCCTCGATGACGTCGTCCCGGGGTTGCTCGACGAACCCGCCAATCCCGTTGGCCCCAGCCCAGAGGTCGAAGCCCGCGCGGTCAGTGCGACCTGCGCAGGTCTACGGATCAGCTCGGTGTACGTGCCCAACGGCCGCAGCCCCGACGACCCGCACTACCGCTACAAGCTGGACTGGCTAGCCGCGTTGCGGGCCACCGTCGCTGCCGGGGATCCTGCATCGAC
>JBHELN010000397.1:0-4325 GCA_046263115.1 Pseudonocardiaceae bacterium
CGTCGGAGTGGATGCGCCGGTGCGGGGACGGCAGCCTGCGCACGACCGCGCGGTGCCGGGTACGCGCGTATTCGTCGAAGGCCGGCTGGCCGAAACCGACGGTGAAGTGGCCGTCGCGGACCGGGGCGTGCAGCGCGACGATGTGCTGCAGGTAGAGCAGGTCGGCGTTTTGCCCGGCGGCCACCACTGGACCGGTCGGGTCGATCAGCTCACCGCGCGACCAGTCACAGTACGTGAGCACGACGAGGATTCCGCCGACTCGCAGCAGCCGGGCGGCGAGCAGTGCCACGAGGTCGCTGGTGTGGTCACCGGCGCCGTCGGGCCGCAGGCTCGTGATGATCAGGTCCACGTCATCCGGTGCGGCATCGACATCGGCGAGCACTGCGCCGCCGAGCCCGGCTCGGGGCGCGTCCGTGGTGGCGGTCGGGGGGTGATCGGGGTCGTTGACAAGGTCAGCCCAGAACGGTCGGGAACCCGGGCCGGCGGCTGCCGGGTCTGGATTGACGCGCACGATGCGGCCGGTTCGGTCGGCTTCATCGATGACGGCGAGTGCGTTGGCCTGATTAGGGCAGGTTGTTTCGGCCCCACTTCAGCAACGGGTTTGGGCCCCTATGTGTGATCAACTTGGTGGTTGGGTGGGGTGGTGGGGGTGTAATCGCAGTGGGTTTTGGCCCCACCCTGATCGGGTGGTCCTGGGGTGTGTGACTGCGTGGGGTGCGCGGTGGGTGGTTGGGGGGCGTTAGCGTGAGGAAGCCGGGTCCACTCGTGTTGACCCCCCGACAGGGGCGATGCGGGTGGACCCGGCTTTCCTTGTGGTGTGGCTGGTCAGTCGTGTGGGCGGGTGCTGGTGAACGCGAGGGCGTCGAGGAACCAGCCCAGGCAGGTGTGGGGGTTCAAGCCGCGGTCGGTGAGATATCGGTGGAGTTCGTCGCGGACGGTGGGGCTGGCCTGCTGGAAGAATTCCCCGCTGAGGGTGAGTAACTCGGTGAGGATTGCGTCGCGGCCCGGGCCGGTGGCAGGGGCCGCGTCGGGTGGTGTCTGGTCGGGATCGGATGTGCGCATCGGCTCGGGTTGTTGGTGTGTCAGGGTTGCCGGTGGGCGCGGGTGTGGGCGAGCCGGTAGGAGTCGGTGCCGGTTTCGATGATGTGGGCGTTGTAGGTGAGTCGGTCGACGATCGCGGCGCAGAGCCGGGCGTCGGTGAAGGTGTGTTTCCATTCGGAGAACGGGGCGTTGGAGGCGACGGCGATGGCGCGGCGTTCTTCTCGGTCGGTGAAGACCTGGAACAGCAGTTTTGCGCCGGCCTTGTCCAGATCGAGGTAGCCGAACTCGTCCAGGCAGAGCAGGTCGACCCGGCTGTAGCGGGCGAGGACCTTGGTGAGTTGCCGCTCGTCGGCGGCCTCGGCGAGCTCGTTGACCAGGTTCGCGGTGGTGGTGTAGCGGACCTTGAGTCCGGCTTCGGCTATCGCGGTGCCGATGCCGATGAGCAGGTGGCTCTTGCCGGTGCCGGAGTCGCCGATCAGGCAGAGCGGGTTGCCGGCGGTGACCCAGGACGGGTCGGTGAGGGTGTTGATTACCTCGGGTGTGATGCCGGGGTTGGCGTCGAAGTCGAAGTCCTCGATCCGCTTGGGGCGGGGGAAGTTCGCTTCGCGGACCCGACGGATCTTGCGGCGTTCCTCGCGGTCGGCGCACTCGCATTCCAGCAGTTCGGAGAGGAATTCCTTGTAGGTGAGTTGCTCGCGCAGGGCGGTGCTGGCGATGTCGTCGTAGCGGTCGCGGATGGTCGGCAGGTGCAGCATCCGGCAGGCCGTGTCGATGGCGGTGTCGAGCGGCTCGCTGTCCGGGGCGGTGGCCCGGTTGGTGCGGGGTCGGGTGCCGTTGCCGGCGGACCTGACGGTGGTGGCGCTCATGGGGTGCCTTTCGGTTGACGGGTCAGCAGTTGGTCATAGATCGCTACCGACGGAAGGGGCCGGTTGTCGTCGGGCAGCGGCCGGCCAGACGCCAGCGTGATCACCGCAGCACCCGCGCTGGCAGCGCGGGATTCCTCGCCGCAGGCCTGATCGGCGTCGGGATCGGGGTCTTCGCCGGCGACCTGCGCGCTGTCGCGGAGGTCCGCGGCGGCCTTGCGGGCTTCGATGGCCACCAGGTCTGTACTGGTCGAGCCGGCCTGCAGCGTGGCTGAGACTCCGGCGAGAACCGCCGTGGTGTCCATCCGGCGGTGCAGCAGCAGCACCTCGATCAACGCTCGGGTGCCCGCGGCGTCGCCGAGTTTGGTCCGTGCCGCCGCCCAGAACGCCTCGTGGATCGGGGTGAAGCTGCCCTCGCCGCGGGCCTGGGCCAGCGCCGCCGACCCGGCCAGGGCACCGGGTTTGGTCAGCAGGATCTCCAGGTAGTGATCCAGCTCGTCGTGGTAGTCATAGCGGGTGATCAACCGGGCGTGCCGGGCGATCACCGTGGGGCCGTCGAACACGAGCAGGTCGTTGGCCCGTAGCGACACCCGCACCCGCCGCCCAATGAACCGGGCGGGTACCGAGTAGTGGCCCTGGCGCACCACGATCCGCGAGTCCCGGCCGACCTTCGGGGTCAGGGTCAGCCCGGTGTCGAACTCCTCGCCCGGCACCGGCCCGAGTACCTCGGCTTCGATGGCGAAGTTGAACCCGATGCTGGTCGGATGGCCGTGCACGTGCCGAGCGTCCTCACGCGCGTCGATCTCGGCGATCGTGGCGTTGAGCTCGGCCAGTGAGGCGACCTCCGGGACGGGCACCAGGTGGGTGCGGCGGAACCGGCCGCCCTCGTGCTCGACGCCGCCCTTCTCGTGGGCGCCTTCCTTGCCTGGCAGGCAGTAGAACGGCTCGAATCCGTAGTGCGAGCGAAACGCCACCCAGCGCTGGGACTCGACTCTGGTGCGGCCGAAACACACCTGGTTGACCGCCGGCTTGAGGTTGTCGTAGCGGATATGGCGGGTCGGCACCCCACCCAGCACGCGGAATGCCTCCACGTGGCCCTCCATGAAGGCTTCCTGGCTCTGCGAGGCGAACACCCGGTGCACCGCCTTGCCCGAGTAGGACATGCGCAGCGTGAACAGGTGGCATTTCAGCGCCGTGCCGGCCAACCTCACCCACACCTCGGCGAAGTCGACCTCGGCTTCCTCACCGGGCAGATGGATCTGCGGCACCATCCCCGCCACATGCATGGGTGGCGCTCCGTCGCGTTCCTCGGTGACGATCTGCGGGCGGCGAGCATTCACGTAATCGCGCACCGTCGAATACGAGGCGCCGTCAAAGTCGTACTCGAACCGCAGCCGCTGATAGATCCGCTCGATGGTGTGCCGCTGCTTCCGCGGCGATGCCAGATCCTCCCGCAACATCTCATCGATCCAGCCCATCGCCGGCTCGAGCAACAACCGCCGCGGCGGCGGCTTCTTACGCTGCGGCGGCAACGCCGAGTCCAACGCCTGCCGCACCGTCCGGCGATGCACCTCGTATCGCTCGGCCAACATCCGCACCGACACCTGCGGATCCAGCCGACGATCCCGGCGGATCCGCTCGAACAACTCCACGCGCGACAACGACACACCCGGCCTCCCGACACGACCGTGATCAAGGCGCCAACCTTGACCGGTCCCAACGGGTGACAACCGGCATTCACACGATCAGGGCGTGTCCACACAGGACTCACATGGGGCCAAAACTCGTTGCTCAAACCAAACGGGGCCCAAAACCGCTACCAACCCGGGGCCGAAACACCCTGCCGAAAACAGCCAGGGCCAGCACCGCCAGATCCGCCGCCCCGACGGTGTTCACGGCCAGGTAGGCCACGGAGGTGGCGGGCAGGGCACCCCATTTCGCGGCGGCGAACCCGCCCAGCAACAGAACGGCGCCGATGAGCTGCCACCACTGCGTCATGGCCGTGCCCCAGCGCATGACGCCCGGCGGGCGTGTTGTGCCCCGATGGCACCACCCTGTCCTCCCCGAACCGCTCGGCGGTGCGACGCCCAGACCCGCTTGGCTCCGCGACGACGGTGTCGACATTCGACTGTGTGCGGCGCGCGCGGATGGTCTCGATCACGCATCCTTTCTCCCCCATTTGTTTCTTGGGAACCGCCTTTTCTCCTTTTAGCGGTCCCATGGTCGGTTGACGGATTCGTTGAAGTCTCCGCCGGTACGAACGATCGAGACTTTGACAACATCGCCGGACTGGGGCGATTCGACCATGTAGTCCTTTCCCTCGATTTTGCCGAGGTACAGCGCGACATGATGAACGGCCCAATCGTCGCCACCCCAAAACAGGAGATCGCCCGGCAACGCGTCACGCCACAGGTGTTCGTT
>JBHELN010000398.1:0-19360 GCA_046263115.1 Pseudonocardiaceae bacterium
ATCTCGATCGAATACTCGCATCGGGGCGAGGCGTGCGCAGCCGAGGTCGCCGACCTGATGGCCGGGGTGCTGAACTGGACGGTTGCCGCACGGGATCGTGAGGTGCAGTTCTACCTCGCCCGGGTGGCCGCCGAGCGCGACTCGCAGCGTGCCCCTGACGATTCCGCCGCCGACGCCCGCCGCGCCGCCGCACCCGACCCGCGCCTGCGACTCCTGATCCCAGTCAGCTGATCACCCCTCGCGCGTGTCGTCCTCACTCGTCGCGCGTGTCGCCCTCACATGCCCGGTGTGTCGCGCGCGGCTGCCCAGCGGCGACATGGCGGGACGTGCACCAGGGCGCGACATGCGGGGCATCAGGGCGCGACACACGGGGCATGTGAGGGCGACACGCGAGGTGGTCAGGGGATGATTGTGCAGAGGAGCGTGCCGTGAGTGACTGGGGTACCGGGCTGCACGGTCAGGCCGGTAACCGTACCGGCCTGGTGCGCCGTGACCGGGTTCTCCATTTTCATCGCTTCGAGTACCACGATGAGATCACCGACGTTCACCACATCGCCGTCGGACACCGCGACCCGGACCACGGTGCCCTGCATGGGGGCAAGGACCGCGCCGCCCGACGCCGCGGCCACCCGGCCGCCGCCTCGTTTACGGGGCCTGGCCCGAGCGGCCACTCCGCCGGGAAAGCCGAGATCACCCGGCAGCGACACTTCCAGCCGCCGACCGCCGACCTCCACGACCACCGTCTGCCGCGGCGCCGGTGTGGGTACCTCCGCCGCGGCGGCGGAAGGCTCCAGCGGCGCGGAGAACTCGGTTTCGATCCACCGGGTGTGCACCGAGAAGTGGTCGCGATCGGCGGCAGCGAAGGCCGGGTGCGCCACGATCGCCCGGTGGAATGGGATGACGGTTGGGACGCCTTCGACCATGAATTCCGAGAGCGCCCGCCGGGACCGCGCCAGCGCCTGCGGCCGGTCCGCGCCGACGACGATGAGTTTAGCGAGCATCGAATCGAACTCGCCGCCGATCACGCTGCCGGCCCGCACCCCGGCGTCGAGCCGCACCCCTGGCCCCGACGGCGGATCGAACACCGTGACGACGCCCGGGACCGGGAGGAACCCGCGAGCCGGGTCCTCGGCGTTGATCCGAAATTCGATCGCGTGGCCGCGCGGGGGCGGGTCCGCGGTGAGCGTCAGTTGTTCACCGGCCGCGATCCGCAGCTGCTCGCGCACCAGGTCCAGGCCGGTGGTCTCCTCCGACACCGGATGCTCCACCTGCAGCCGGGTGTTGACCTCCAAAAAAGAGATCGAACCATCGGGACCTACCAGGAACTCGACGGTGCCCGCTCCGGTGTAGGCCGCTTCCTCGCAGATCGCCCTGGCCGCCTCGTGGACGCACTGCCGCTGCTCGGCGGACAGGAACGGAGCCGGGGCCTCCTCGACCAACTTCTGATACCGGCGTTGCAGCGTGCAGTCCCGGGTGCCGACCACGACGACGGTGCCGTGCTGATCGGCCAGCACCTGCGCCTCCACGTGCCGCGGCCGCTCCAGGTAGCGCTCCACGAAGCACTCGCCGCGCCCGAAAGCCGCGATGGCCTCACGCACCGCCGAATCGAACAGCTCAGGAATCTCCTGGGTGCTGCGGGCGACTCTCAAACCGCGGCCGCCACCGCCGAAGGCGGCCTTGATGGCCACCGGCAGCCCGTGCTCCGCGGCGAAGGCCACCACCTCACCCGCCGCCGACACGGGATCCCTGGTACCCGGTACCAGCGGCGCCCCTGCCTTCGCGGCAAGCTGCCGAGCGGTGACCTTGTCCCCCAGATCGCGGATCACCTGCGGCGACGGTCCGATCCAGATCAGCCCGGCATCGATCACCGCCTGGGCGAACGCAGCGTTCTCGGCGAGGAAGCCGTAGCCGGGATGCACGGAGTCCGCGCCGGCCCGGGCCGCCACGGCGAGCAACTTGGCCGCGTTGAGGTAGGTATCCGTGGCGGTGCTGCCGCCCAATGCGAACGCCTCGTCGGCCAGCGTGACGAAGGGAGCATCGCGATCGCCGTCGGCGTAGACCGCGACGCTGGTCAGTCCGGTATCCCGGCAAGCCCGGATAACCCGGACGGCGATCTCTCCGCGGTTAGCGACAAGCACCTTACGCAGCGTGGTCACCCGCAACCGGCCTACTCCGGCTCCACCTGGTCATCCCGGCTGTCCTTTCCCTCATTGGGTGTCAGCATTATCAACAGTGCCACAGCCTCGATGTACCTCACGACCACAGCGAGATCACGGCAGTCCCGACCTCGGCGAGCAGGCGCCGGGTCAACGGCAGGCTGATGCCGATCACGCTGGACGGGTCACCGTCGATGCCCTCGACGAACCAGCCACCCCGACCATCCAGCGTGAAGCCGCCGGCCACGTGCAGCGGTTCCGCGCTGTTGATATAGGCCTCGATCTCCTCCGGTGACGGCCTGCCGAACCGGATGACGGTGGTTTGGGCACCGCTGGTGTTCGCGATGGGCATACCTCGCTCAAGGCGTACCACGGCGTGCCCGGTGAGTAGCTCGCCGGTGCGACCGGCCATCGACTGCCAGCGCCGCACCACGGCTTCGGCGCAACCGGGCTTGCCGACCAGCTCACCACCGATGTGCAGCATCGAGTCACACCCGACGACCACCGCGTCGGGGTACTCGCCGGCGATCTTCGTTGCGACCGCCTCGGCCTTCGCCGAAGCAAGTTCAGTGACCAACTCCGTCGGTGTCGCCCCGGACAGCGTGGCGGCCAACGCGTCCTCATCCACTCCGGATACGTGCACCACCGGATCGATCCCAGCGGCGCGAAGCACGCCGAGCCGGCCCGCGGACGCTGACGCGAGAATGAGACGCACGGTGTCAGGTGCGGGTGGCGAACATGCCGGTGAACGTCATCCGTAGCACGCAATCCGCACCGCGGTGGGCGGAGCCGACTATCTCCACTAGGCCCAGCCCTGCCCGGCTGCGGGATAGGCGCGCGCCGATCACCTCCAGTCGCATCCGCAGCACGTCACCGGGGAACACCGGCGCCAGCCACGACATCTCCCGGCCACCCGGCGAGCCCTGCGAGGTCGAGTCGGCCAGCACACCATCCACGTACGCCCGCATCCACAGGCACACGGTGAACCACCCCGATGCGCACAGTCCGCCGAGTACCGACCGCTTCGCCGCCTGTTCGTCCAGATGGAATCGCTGTGGGTCGAATCGCTGATTGAAGGCGAGCATCTCCTCCCGATCGACCTTGGATTCACCAAGGTCGATCACGGTGCCCGGGGTCAGGTCCTCGAACGCAATCGTGGCCATATCGCCAATCGTGCCATCGGCACGGCACCGCGCCCGCCGGCGTGCGTCGCACCAGCCTTGCTACCACAGTTCGACTGAATGGCTGCCGTCTCGCGGTCGAACGGACCTACTGTTGCATTCTGCGACGAAATGGTCAGCGCGGCCTAGTGGAGGTGCGCCAGGCATCGGGACCGGGGTAGTGCGGCGTGCGCAGCCCGAGCGCCGGGTCGGCCCAGGTGCTGCGCGTCGTCGCCGGATCTGCCGGCTGCGGCGCGGCCGTCAACCCAGCTAACACCACAGTCAGCGCGGCCAGCTCCTCTTCCGAAGGCTCACCCGGCCTGATGATGCGGATAACTCGTGAATGGTGTTCGGGGTCGGAACACTGTCTGCCACTCATAAGGGAATGTTCCCATGCTTTTTCGGGGGCAGGGTTTGACGCTTGTTGTGCAACATGCGCAGCGAGCGGGCCACCTGGACACGGGTGTGGCTGGGCGGGATCACCGCGTCTATATAGCCGCGGTCAGCGGCCACGTAGGGGTTGAGCAGGGCGTCTTCATAGTCCTGTTGCCGCCGCGCCCGCAACGCGTCGACCTCATCGGCTGGAGCCGCCGCCAATTCCCTGCGGTACAGGATGTTCGCCGCGCCCGAGGCGCCCATCACGGCGATTTGTGCTGACGGCCAGGCCAGATTGATGTCCGCACCGAGGTGTTTGGAGCCCATGACGTCATAGGCGCCGCCGTAAGCCTTGCGGGTGATCACTGTGACCTTGGGCACGGTGGCCTCGGCATAGGCGTAGATCAGCTTGGCGCCCCGCCGGATGATCCCGTTCCACTCCTGGTCGGTGCCGGGCAGGAACCCGGGTACGTCGACGAACGTGAGTAGCGGGACGTTGAACGCATCACAGGTCCGGACGAACCGGGCGGCTTTTTCGCTGGCGTCGATGTCCAGGCAGCCCGCCAGCTTGGTGGGCTGGTTGGCCACAATCCCGACGCTACGGCCGGCCACGCGGCCGAAGCCGACCACGATGTTCGGCGCGAACAGCTCGTGCACCTCCAGGAATTCGCCCTCGTCGACGATGCGAGTGATCACCTCGTGGATATCGTAGGGCGCCTTGGCTGAATCTGGGATCAAGGTGTCCAGCTCCCGGTCGGCGTCAGTCATCGGACCGGCTACCGGAGCGTCGAATACCGGCGGTTCGGAGAGGTTGTTCGACGGTAGGAAAGACAGCAGCTCCTTGACATAGGACAGTGCGTCCTCCTCATCGGTGCCGAGGTAATGCGCGTTGCCCGACTTGGTGTTGTGCGTGCGCCCGCCTCCGAGCTCTTCAAACCCGACCTCCTCGCCGGTCACTGTCTTGATCACGTCTGGGCCGGTGATGAACATGGCCGAGGTCTGGTCGACCATCACCGTGAAGTCGGTCAGGGCAGGGGAGTAGACGTGGCCGCCCGCGCAGGACCCCATGATCAGCGAAATCTGCGGGATCACGCCGGAGGCGTGGGTGTTGCGCAGGAAGATCTCGCCGTAGAGCGCCAGCGAGACGACCCCCTCCTGGATCCGGGCGCCGCCGCCCTCGTTGATTCCGATGATCGGGCAGCCGGTGCGCAATGCCAGATCCATTACCTTGATGATCTTCTCGCCGTACACCTCGCCGAGGCTGCCGCCGAAGACCGAAGCGTCCTGGCTGAACACGCACACCGGCCGGTCGTCGACGGTTCCGTAGCCGGTGATGACGCCGTCGCCGTAGGGCCGGTTGGCCTCCTGACCGAAGTTCGTGCTGCGGTGCCGGGCGAGTTCGTCGAGCTCGACGAACGATCCCTCGTCCAGCAGCAGGTCGATCCGCTCCCGAGCGGTCTTGCGCCCCTTGGCGTGCTGCCGCGCCGCCGCGCGGGTGGACCCCACCTCCACCATCTGGTGGCGGCGCAGCAGATCGGCCAGCTTGCCCGCGGTGGTGTGAATGTCCGGCTCGCCGACCGGCACAGTGCTGCTCATGGCGCTCGACCCTAATCCTCGGTCGAGCTGGCTACCTGGCGTGCGTGGACTTGATGATACCGATCGTTGCACGCCGTCCCTGACGTCGCTGTCGTCGAGTTCACGGGTCGCGCAACCCGGCTTGCGGCTAGTCTTCGCAGACTGTGTGGTCTGACCTCGAGCGTGCTCCGCTGCGTGCGGACGCTTTGCGACGGGCGCTGGTGATCCCGGCCGGGCCCTACGCGGCGCTGGACGTCGTGACGACAGTTTCCTCCACGAACAGCGCGCTGGTTGACGCGGCCCGGCAGGGTGCGCCGGATCGGACGGTGCTGGTCGCCGAGCACCAGAGCGCTGGTCGGGGACGGGCCGGGCGCAGCTGGGTGGCTCCGGCCCGATCGGGGCTCATCCTGTCGGTGCTGCTGCGTCCCACCGAGGTGCCGCAGACCCGGTGGAGTTGGCTGCCACTGCTGGCCGGGCTGGCGCTGTGCCGGTCTGTCAGCACTGTGGCCGCGCTGCCGGCGGCCCTGAAATGGCCCAATGACCTGTTGCTGGGAACCCGTCGACGCAAGGCGGCCGGGATCCTGGCCGAGCTGGTTTCGGGGCAGTCCGCGGTGGTGATAGGCGTCGGACTCAATGTCACGTTGCGGTCAGACGAATTGCCAGCACCCGCCGCCACATCGCTGGCCATCGAGAACGCCGCGTGCACCAACCGCGATCCGTTGCTGCGAGCCCTGCTGCGGGCGCTGCACGGCGAGCTGCGGCAGTGGTGCGAGCACGAAGGCGATCCGGTCGCCTCCGGTCAGCGCGAGGCTTACCGGCAATGCTGCGCGACCCTGGGCGAGCAGGTCCGGGTGCAGTTGCCGGACCAGACGGAGCTCACCGGCGCCGCGGTGGACATCGATACCGCCGGCCGGCTGGTGGTGCGCTGCGGTGACCAGCGGCGAGCGCTGTCGGCTGGCGACGTCACACACGTCCGGGTGGTCGAGCGCCAAGCCTGACCGATGTCACGGTGGGTGGTCAGCCCGGGAGCAGGGCCAGCTGACGTTGCGGCGCGGCCCCGTCATAGACCAGCAGGCCGTCGCTGCGGAGCCGGACAACCTCCGTCGGACGGTGCTGGTGCAGTCGCCCGTCGTGCATGAGATGGAATACCGGCACCTGCGCGCTCAACACCATGAAATCGGCGATCATCCGGCGGTGGCAGCGCCACCACACTGATTCTGAGCACAGCACCGTGGTGGCTCGATCATGTGACCCGCCGAGAAGGTCGCGGATCGCGTCGAGGAACTCCCCGGTTCGCATGTGAGCCGCGTAGCCGGCGAAGGACCGGTTACGCAGCCCGGTGTCCGGTGAGTCGGGCGGTGCTTTTCGCCAACCGCCCAACCGCCGCTCCCAGCGGTACCCGATGTGGTGCTCGGGTAGCCAGCGCGCCATCTCCTGGCGCGCCACATCGGGATTGCGCCGGCTGCCCGGAGCCGTCCGCACATCTACGAGCTCACGGATCCCGGTCATGTTGAGCAGTTGCAGCAGCTGATCGCGGTCCGCCGTGCCGTGGCCGAGGGTGAACAACGGCATCTATCCAGCATGGCCGACGTCATGCGCGAGCGCAGCGTCAACCCCGGTCGGGCAGCCAGGCGCGCCCAGCATCGTCGAGGCAAGACTCGGCCGCGAAGCCTGCCAGCCGTGTGCGGAATCCCGCATCCCGGTCCACGAGCCGCGCGATGACCCAACGTCGGCTATTGCGGCGCTTTCGGCAGCCGAGGCTCGATCATCTGCGCGATGCGCAATGCCTCGGCGCACGGATCGACTGGTGGATTAGCCACGTTGTTCGGCACCGCCACGCTCACCGACAGCGATGCCGATCCACCATCGATGAGCTGCACGCATTGTGAACCGTTTTTGTCCACTCCGAAATGGGCCCCGGCTCGACCGTTAACGGTGTCGTCCTGGAAATTGACGAAATGAGAATCGTTGCGGTGTGCCCGGTACCCGGCTAGCGTGCTATTATCTCGCTCCAGGCTCAGCGTGTAGGACTTGCCGCGCCATCGGCAGCCAATTACACCTGCAGTATTGAAACTCTTGCGGTTATTTACTTCCACACCCAGCCCGGCCAGTTCGGAATTCGACAGGATCGCGCACATATCGACCTTGCCGGCGTCTGCCACCGCCGGTGGCGCCGGTGGCGGCGCCTGCGATTCCTGGCTACTGCAGCCGGCTGCGAGCAACGCCGCCATGGTCACCGCCACTGCGCCGCGCCTCACGGCCGCACCTGGGCGGTCGAATCGTCGTCGGGTGACCCGGTCTGCCGAGCATGCCGGGCGGGTGGGCGTTGCGGGACGTCACCGAAGCGGTCGCGGTAGCAGGCCACGATCTGCGCGCCCGCACTGTGCTCACGGTCCAGGGCCGCGGCGGCCACCAGATCCTGCACCTCAGAAGCCAAGGTGCTGTGCGCGCGCCGCAGGCACGTCATCAACTCGGCGGACAGGCGCGCCGGATCCACCCCGCGGGCCCGCTCGGTCAAGATCAGCTCGGTCGGCACGCCCTGCGCGTCCACGCTGACTTTAACCATGCCGTCGGCGGATGCCTCGGTCACCGTGAGCTGGGACATCTGGTAGTGCAGACCGCGGTAGGCCTCCGCCGTCCGTTGCAGCTGGTCGGCCCACCCGATCAAGGCTCGCCCTGCCTGGCCGGGATCCATCCTGGCGAAGTCAGGGGTCGGGTTGTGCATGATCTATCTCATCTTCCTGCGGAGCCGATCCGCCGCCCGCGTGAGCACGTCCGTCCCGGCCACCTGACCGGCGCAGCGGCTGGGCCGGCCACGCTGACCCCCGCGCGCCGCCGGACTGTACCGGCCCGTCTCACCGCCCGCGCAGCGGTACCGTGATCAGTGGCGAAGAGGAGGAGTCTTGCCCTATCCGGAGGGTCTGCTGCGAAGTGACGAGCGGGTGGTGGTGCACAAGCACCCGCACTGGAAGATGCTGCTGTTGCCGGTGCTGGCGCTGTTGGTCATCGTCGGGCTCGGCTCTTACCTGGCCGCGTTGGTCGCCGGGTCGTCGTGGCAGCCCTACGGGTGGATCGGACTGGCGGTGCTCGGTGGCATCGGGTTGGTGTGGCTGACCGTGGTGCCGCTGCTGCGCTGGCGCACCACGCATTTCGTGCTCACCACCAGGCGGGTGCTGATCCGTGAAGGCATCTTGTCCCGTAGCGGCATCGATATCCCGATCAACCGGATCAACACCGTCCAGTTCCGGCACTCGCTTATCGACCGGATCCTGGGTTGCGGCACGTTGATTATCGAGTCGGCCTCCGATGAGCCGCTGGAATTCGACGACATTCCCCAGGTCGAGCGGGTCCATTCGCTGCTGTACTACGAAGTGAATCCGGAGCCGGTGTCGGAATGACCGCGCGCGACGGTTTGCCCGACCGGCACCCCGCGTCCGGGTTGCCCGCCCGGGTGACCATCTGGGAGGTCGGTGCCCGCGACGGCCTGCAAAACGAGCCGGTAACGGTGCCGGTTGAGGTGAAGGTCGAATTCTTGGACCGGCTGGCCGCAGCGGGGCTGCGGGTGCTGGAAGCGACCAGCTTCGTGCACCCGCGCTGGGTACCGCAGCTGGCCGACGCCGGGGAGCTGTTCAAGTTGCTCTCGCGCCGCGCCGGGGTGCGCTATCCCGTCTTGGTGCCCAACGAGCGGGGTCTGGATCGGGCGCTGGCCGCCGGGGTTACCGAGGTGGCGATCTTCGCCTCGGCCACCGACAGCTTCGCCCGGCGCAACCTCAACCGAGACTTCGACTCTCAGTTCTCGATGTTCTCGCCGGTACTGCGCCGGGCGAAGTCAGCCGGCCTGGGCGTGCGCGGCTACCTCTCGATGTGTTTCGGTGATCCGTGGGAAGGCGCGGTGGCGGTCGATCAGGTCGTCGACGTTGGGCTCCGGCTGCTGGAGCTGGGCTGTGATCAGCTGTCGCTGGGTGACACCATCGGGGTGGCCACGCCAGGCCACGTCACTGCGATGCTGGATGCCTTTCTGCGCGTTGGCATCGAGACCGATGCCCTTGCGGTGCACTTTCACGACACCTACGGCCAGGCGCTGGCCAACACGCTCGCTGCCCTGCACGCTGGAGTCAGCTGCTTAGACGTCTCGGCCGGCGGGCTTGGTGGCTGCCCCTACGCCGGGTCGGCCACCGGCAACCTGGCCACCGAGGACCTGGTGTGGATGCTGGACGGGCTGGGCATCGAGCACGGCGTCGACCTCGATGCCTGGTGCGCACCAGTACCTGGATGGCGGGCCAGCTCGGCCGACCCTGCCCGTCCCGGGTGGTCACCGCCGTTGGTGGCGCTTCAAGACCTACCACCCCCCGCGGACGCTGCTCATAACGACGGCCAACCTCGGCTTGGATGCCGGCGGGAGTTGGCCGTCGTTAGAGACAGCTCCGGACCTGCGTTGGTGGTACTTGACGAGCTACCTACCCGGTCAGCTGACTTCGTTGAGCTTGCCGCTCGCTACATCGAATACGAACCCGCGGACAGAATCCTTGTTCGGGATGAAGGGGCTGGCCTTGATGCGCGCGATCGACTGGCGCACGTCCTCATCGAGATCTGTGAAAGCCTCAGCGGCCCACGCCGGTTTGATCCCCGTTTCGTCCTGGATGGACTTCTTGAAATCGTCGTCGGTGAACGTGAGCATTCCGCAGTCTGTGTGGTGAATAAGGATGATCTCCTGGGTGCCGAGTAGCCGCTGGCTGATCGCCAGCGAGCGGATTTCGTCGTCGGTGACCACGCCTCCAGCGTTGCGGATGACATGGGCTTCGCCCTCGTTGAGGCCCAGGATCCGGTAGACGTCCAAACGGGCGTCCATGCAGGCCACCACGGCGATATGCTTGGCGGGCGGCAATGGCAGCGGGCCGGAGAAGGCCGCGGCGTAATCAGCGTTGTTGGCGAGCAGTTCATCGGTGACGGACACGCAAACTCCTAATCTGCGGGGGTGAAGTGGGCACCGGACAGCGGCCGCGCGAGCAAGCGAGAACAGGCGCTGGGGGCCAGGCGCCGACGCGCGGCCTAGCTACAGAACTGATCGAAGGCGGCCATGCGCCGACTCGGCCAGAACTGCTCGAGCACGGCGCGCACCATGCGCATATCGTTACCCGTCGGTTGCTGCGTGGGCAAGGGTTTCAGCGGATCGGGTGCCCGCCGGCGAGGTGCGCATCAGGGCGCTCCGTCCCGAACCCAATATCGTGAAAAGTGAGTTGTGGCCATCCAGTCCCCGGATCAAATCGATCAGCGCTGGAGCACGGCCAACGCGGCGTCGTGCAGCAGCCCGTTGGAGGACAGCGCGGCGCCGCCGTCGAATCGAGCCGCCCCGTCGAGGTCGGTGAACCGGCCACCGGCTTGTTCCACGAGTACCTGCACGGCCGCCAGATCCCAGGGACTGGCGATCGGTTCGGCGGCCAGGTCGATCGCCCCCTCGGCCACCAGGCAGTGCTGCCAGAAGTCGCCGAAGGCCCGGTTCTCCCACGTCGTGTCCACCAGCGTGAGATAGGACTCGCGGCTGCGATGCTCCGCCCAGGTGCCGAGGTGGGTGGTGGAGATGTAGGCATCGGCGAGATCGCGCACTCCGGACACCGTGATGGGGCGAGCAGCCCCGTGCGTATCCTGGGTATGGGCACCCGCCCCGGCAGCCGCCCACCAGCGCCGCCGTAGCGCCGGCGCGCTGATCACTCCCATCACCGGGTCGCCGTGCTCGACCAGCGCGATGAGGGTGGCCCAGACCGGTAGGCCGCGCAGGAAGTTCTTCGTCCCGTCGATCGGATCCAGCAGCCAGTACCGGTCGGTGCCGGTAGACGTGCCAGGGCACGCTCCACCGCGCTCCTCACCCAGCACCGCATCCTGAGGCCGCTGGGTCCGCAGCACCGTGCGTATCGCGTCCTCGACGGCCAGGTCGGCGTCCGTGACGGGGGTCCGGTCGGGCTTTCGGTCGACCCGCAGGTCCGAGGCGCCCGCCCGGGAAAGCGTGATCTGGTCGGCGGTGTCGGCCAAGGTCAAGGCCAGCGCGAGATCCCTAGAAGGCATGGCAGGCGATACGTCGGGGGTCACCAGCACAGGCTGCCATGCAGCCTAGGCTGAGCGGCGTGCCCACTGTGCTGCTCGTCGAGGACGACACCGGCATTGCCGTGCCGCTGTCCCGCGCGCTCCAGCGGGAAGGCCACGAGGTGTTGGTGGTCGGTGACGGTTACAGCGCGCTGAGCTGCGCCGGCCACCAGCGTGTCGACCTGCTGGTGCTCGATCTTGGATTGCCCGGTATGGACGGCCTGGACGTCTGCCGCCGGCTTCGCCGGACCCGCCCAGATCTTCCGGTGCTCATGCTCACCGCCCGCACTGACGAAGTGGATTTCGTGGTCGGGCTGGACGCGGGCGCTGACGACTACGTCGCAAAACCGTTCCGGCTGGCGGAACTACTCGCCAGGGTGCGAGCACTGCTACGCCGTAGTGCGCCCGAAACGCCGGACGCCCTGGAAGTCGGCGGGGTCCGGATGGACCTTGCCGGGCGCCGGGTGATCATCGAGGGCGCCGAGATCGCGCTGGCGAACAAGGAATTCGAGCTGCTGCGAGTGCTGCTGTCCCGGCCGGGACAGGTGGTCAGCCGCGAGGAGATCCTCCGCGAGGTGTGGAAAGACCCCGAGCTGAAAAACTCTAAGACCCTGGACATGCACATGTCCTGGCTGCGTCGCAAGATCGGGAGCAGCCGGATTGTCACCGTTCGGGGGGTCGGGTTCCGGTTCGATGCGCTATAGCTTCGATGCCCTATAGCGATGCCCTATAGCGGAGTCGGCCGACCGGCGTAACGTGCGGCCGTGCGCTGGAGGATTCTGCGGTCCACGTTGATCGCGGTGGCGATCACCGGCTTGGTGCTGGGCGGCCCACTGGCGTACGCGTCGTGGCGGCTGGTGGACCACGCCGCCCGCGCCGACGTGCAGATCAGGCTGGCGCAGCTGATACCGCGGCTGCACGGTCTGGCATCGCCGGCTTCGTCGCTGAATCTGGCCTCAATCGCGCGAGCGCTTCCCCCTGGTGCCCAACTGGTAGCGGATTCGCCCATGACCGGCCACTTGGTAATCGGTACCGATCCGGGTGATGGCGCCGTGGTGGAGACCTTGGCGCTCGGCCAGCGTGGCACCGTTCGGCTCGCCGTGCCCGGAAGCGGGGTCCGGCAGGGTCAGCTTCGCGCCGTCGCGCTCGTCACCCTTCTCGTGGGGTTGTCGGTCGGGATGGGAGCGGCCATCGCCAACGTCACCGCGCGGCGGTTGGTGGGCCCGCTACTCGACGTCGCCGACCGGGCCGCCCGGCTGGGCGCCGGAGACTTCCGCCGGGTGCCGTCGAGGCACGGCATTCCCGAGCTCGATCAGCTCGCCGACCTGCTGGACGCATCGGCGGGCGCGCTGGCCGACCTCGTCGCGCGCGAGCGGGACCTCGTCGGCGACGTGTCACATCAGCTGCGCAGCAGGCTGACCGCGCTGCAGCTGCGGCTGGACGAGCTGGCTGCGCACCCGGATCCGGCCACCGCCGCGGAGGCCGAAGCTGCGCTGGAACAGGCTGAGCGGCTCGGTGCGGTACTCGACGATCTGTTGCGCGCCACCGAGGAGGTCCGGGCGGCTAGCGCCGAACCGGTGGAGCTGGGAGAACTGTTGCGCGAGGTGGTCGCCGACTGGCGGCCACAGGCAGAGGCCGACCGGCGGCCGCTGCGGCTGCGAGTGGTCGAGGGGCTGGTCGCCCGGGTCACCCCTGGCCGGCTGCGGGAGGCTCTCGGCGTGTTGATCGACAATGCGCTGCGGCACGGGGCCGGCGTGGTGACGTTATCTGCGCGATGGACCGGGGTGGCGCCGGAGCGGATGGTCGTGGTGGAGGTGACCGACGGCGGCGAGGGGGTGCCCGAGGAATTGGCTGCGCACGTCTTTGATCGGGGAATTTCGGGGGCATCCTCGACCGGTGTCGGGCTGGCTTTGGCCAGGGCGCTGGTCGAGGCTGACGGCGGCCGGCTGGAACTCAGTTCGGCGCGGCCCGCGAGGTTCGCGGTGTACCTGCGGGTACCCCGGACCGAGGACCTGGCCGGAAACGCGCGCCCGGGGACCGGTGTGGTGCGCTGATCAACCGGCGTCGGCCGACACCGGAAGCCGGCGGCGCACGTTCTCGTCGGGGAAGACGTACCTGCGGAAGGCCCACCACCGAAACGCCATCGCCAGCAACGTTCCGATCACATTGGCGCTGGCGAAGTCCGCGGCCTCCTGGGCGAGCAGGCTGACCACCGGGACTCGCAGGTCCAACACGTACCGTGAGATCCACAGCGGGGCCGCGTTGATGACCAGCCCAATACCGCAGATCAAGAAGAACAACGAGGCCTCGTAATGCCGGTCCCGGCCGCCCCTGGTGCGGAAGGACCATTCCCGGTTCAGGACGTAGGACACGATCGTCGCCACTAGCACGGCCATGATCTTGGCGGTGACCGGTTTTGGCTCCAACACCGTTACCTTGAGCAGCGTGAACAGTGTGATGTCCACGACGTAGGTGATCCCGCCGACGACGGCGAACTTGACCAATTCCCGGTGCCGCACCGCGATGTCGCGGTAGGGCTGCGGGATCCGGATCAGCACCGCGTCGACCAGGGACACGGCGGCAGTGTACGGACTGCCCGTGCGTCCTTGCCGCTCGGCAGCTCGCTGACGTGCTCTGCGCGTGCCGGATGGGATGATCGGTTCGTGGACGTCCGTACCGGGTTGCCGGTGGTCGGCATGGTGGGCGGTGGGCAACTGGCCCGGATGACCCACCAGGCCGCGATAGCGCTAGGGCAATCCCTGCGGGTACTGGCCGCCAGGGCGGCCGACGCCGCCGCCCTGGTGGCCCCCGATGTGATGCTGGGAAGTCACGACGATCTGGCGACGCTTCGCCGGTTCGCCGAGGGCTGTGACGTGCTGACCTTCGACCATGAACACGTGCCCAACGAGCACCTGCGGGCCCTGGTCGCCGAGGGAGTGCGGATGCACCCGGGGCCGGACGCGTTGCGCCACGCCCAAGACAAGCTGGTGATGCGCCGGAGGCTGGCCCGGCTGGGCGTGGCGGTGCCTCCATTTCGGGCGGTGACCCAGCCCTCCGACGCCGTATCTTTCGGTGCGGAACACGGCTGGCCGTGCATGCTCAAGGCGGCCCGTGGCGGCTATGACGGTCGCGGCCTGTGGGTACTCCACACCCCGGTTGACGCCCACCGGGTCGGGGCGGAACTCATCGCCGCGGGCACCGCGTTGCTGGTAGAACAATGCGTGGCGATGCGCAGAGAACTGGCCGTGCTGGTGGCTCGCTCACCGTTCGGGCAGGGCGCGGCGTGGCCGGTGGTGCAGACGGTGCAGCGCGACGGCATCTGCATCGAGGTGCTGGCTCCGGCACCGGGGTTGGATTGCGGGGTGGCGCTGGCTGCTCAGCAGCTGGCCTTGCGGGTGGCGGGCGAGATCGGCGTGGTGGGAGTACTGGCCGTTGAGCTGTTCGAGCTGCCGTCTGGCCAGCTGCTGGTGAATGAATTGGCCATGCGGCCGCACAACAGCGGGCACTGGACTATCGACGGTGCCGTGACGTCTCAGTTCGAGCAGCATCTGCGAGCAGTGCTGGACTACCCGTTGGGCTGCACCGCCGCGCGTGCCCCGGCCTGCGTGATGGCCAACGTGCTGGGCGCCGAGACCCCGCCGAGGATGGGTCTGGATGAGCGCGTGCACCACCTGATGGCCCGCTACCCGCAGGCAAAGCTGCACCTGTACGCGAAGTCGCAGCGTCCTGGACGAAAGGTCGGGCACATCACGGTGTCCGGCGAGGAGCTGGTGCCGGTGCGCGAGGTGGCAACCGCCTCGGCCGCCTTCCTGGCCACCGGGGTGTGGCCGGACGGGTACCCGGTGCATGGTCAGGGACGGGAGACGGTGTGAGCACGGTCGGGCTGATCATGGGTAGCGACTCGGACTGGCCGGTGATGCGCGCCGCCGCGCAGGCCCTCGACGAGTTCGGCGTCTCGCATGAGGTAGCGGTGGTCTCCGCGCATCGCACCCCCGACCGGATGCTCGACTACGCCCGGGGTGCCGCGGGCCGGGGATTGAAGGCGATCATCGCCGGGGCCGGTGGGGCGGCGCACCTGCCCGGGATGGTGGCATCGGCGACGGTGCTGCCGGTGATCGGCGTGCCGGTGCCGCTGGCACACCTGGACGGGCTGGACTCGCTGCTGTCCATCGTGCAGATGCCCGCTGGAGTACCGGTCGCGACCGTGTCAATCGGCGGCGCTCGCAACGCCGGCCTGCTCGCCATCCGCATCCTGGCGACCGCGGACCCAGCCCTCGCGCAACGCCTGACGACCTTCCACCAAGACCTCGCCCACCAGGTCCTAGCGAAGGATGCCGCCCTCCGTGCCTCACTGGACTGACATCGCACCGCAGTCTGGATGCAGACTGCTGTTTTTGGGCACCGATTTACCGCAGTCTGCATCCGGACTGCGGTGGAGGATGGCGAGTGGTGAACGAAGAGTACGAGGCGGTGCGGGAAACCGTGCGGGCGCTGGCTGAGAAGGAGATCGCGCCGTATGCCGCGGAGGTCGACGAGCTGGAGCGGTTCCCGCACGAGGCCCAGACGGCGCTGATGAGTTCGGGTTTTCATGCGGTGCACATCCCCGAGGCCTACGGCGGCCAGGGGGCGGACTCGGTGGCGACATGCATCGTGATCGAGGAGGTGGCGCGGGTGTGCGCGTCGTCTTCGTTGATCCCAGCCGTGAACAAGCTGGCCACCATGGGGCTGCTGCTGGCCGGGTCGGAGCAGCTGCGCCAGCAGGTTCTGCCCGCAGTGGCCACCGGCTCGATGGCGTGCTACGCGCTATCCGAGCGGGAGGCCGGTAGTGACGCCGCGGCGATGCGGACCCGGGGCCGCCGGGACGGCAACCACTGGGTACTCAACGGCACCAAATGCTGGATCAGTAACGCCGGGCAGGCCGCCTGGTACACGGTGATGGCGGTCACCGACCCGGACCGGGGTGCCAACGGAATCAGCGCCTTTGTCGTCCACAAAGACGACCCGAGGTTTTCAATCGGGCCCAAGGAACGCAAGTTGGGAATTAGGGGCGCCCCGACCAGGGAAATTTATTTCGAGAACTGCACAATTCCTTCGGACCGCATCATCGGCGAACCCGGTACCGGGTTCAAAACCGCGTTGGCGACGCTCGAGCACACCCGCCCCACGATTGGAGCGCAGGCGGTGGGCATCGCGCAAGGGGCGATTGACGCCTCGATCGCCTACGTCAAACAGCGCAAGCAATTCGGTAAGCCGGTCGCCGACTTCCAGGGTGTCCAATTCATGCTAGCAGACATGGCGATGAAGACTGAGGCTGCCCGGCAACTGGTCTATGTCGCAGCGGCGCAGGCCGAACGCGGCGCGAACAAGCTCGGGTTCATGTCCTCGGCATCGAAGTGTTTCGCCTCCGACGTTGCAATGGAGGTGACGACCGATGCGGTGCAGCTGTTCGGTGGTTACGGCTACACCCGGGATTTCCCTGTCGAGCGGATGATGCGCGACGCGAAAATCACCCAGATATACGAGGGCACCAACCAGATCCAGCGCGTCGTCATGGCCCGCGCCCTGCTCAATGGCTAGATCAGCGATCTTGGCGTCAGCTCGGTGGTCATAGTTTCCATGATCAAGCCGCGTCCAGGCCGTCAGCCGACTATTGCCAGCCGGCTCGCTCGTAGCTGGACGGCACGAGATGGGCCTATGTCCGCAGTGTGAACCGGGATTGGAGTGGTCCAGGTACTCGACCACCATGTGATGGCCGAACCGTCACCCCACCGAGCCCGCATTACACGGCATGCGAACGGTTAGTCCATTCGGGAACGGGATACCCATCACCATGGATTGCCCCGACGACGAACCACCAGCCTGTTCCCGGGCTTTACCCTCGCTACCTGGACCGCCACAATTAAACCTCACGGCACCTGCGATCGCTCACAACGCCGTCGTGTTGCGTCGGACTTTCCAGCGCTGGGTAGCGACCCTGGTGGGAGACGACGACGCTGACGACCTCACCCTGGCGGTATACGAAGCCCTCGTCAACGCGACCGATCATGCCTTCGCCGCACTGAGCAAACCCGGCTGGATCTGGCTACACGCCAGCGTCGGTGACGGCCAAATCACCATCACCATCACCGACAACGGCACCTGGTGCTTCCCCGACCGGTCCTCCAGCGATCGTGGCCGCGGACTCCCACTCATCCACCGGCTGACCTCCGCAGCACATGTCGAGCTGGGACCGCGCGGCACAACGGTCTGCCTACTACATGAACTTTCCCCGCAATACACCGGCTAACCCGGGCGCTGCCGGTCAACAGTGGCTACTTCGAAGCTCTCCCGGCCGGGTCATAAGCCCTAGCGGCAGATTTGCCGCAGCAAGCTCGTGTGCCTTGAACAACGCGCGCCATCCGGAAGATGCGCAGAGTTGCACACCGGTCAAGGTCCACCACTACCAACTGGGCCGCCGCCAGCTGCACGGTGAGCACGTCGACCGAGGCCGGCATGGTCACGTGTCTACCTCACCCGCCACGGTCACCATGCGTACGTCCGGACCGTGTTCCTCCCGGTCGCGGCGATCCGTCCGGTGGGCGATCATCGAGGGAGACAGGAAGTCCGCCTCGCCCGTACGCCTCGGCGTGCCCGGCGTGGGAGGTACCGAGACTCCCTGCGCAAGGACGCTCGCCTGCCCGAGTCAAGTTGTTCCGGTGCCCTAGTTGATCTACCTGAGCGGGGACGAATCGGGTGAATCTGTCGTAAGATCCATGTTCAGACACCCCTGCGAACCTCACAGGAGACATCATGATCGTTCTGGGCATTATCTTGCTGGTGGTGGGGTTCTTGCTCGGGATCAACATTCTGTGGACGCTCGGGATCATCTTGGTAGTTGTCGGGGTGATTCTGGTGCTGCTTGGATCCGTTGGCCGCCCGGTGCTCGGCCGACGACACTATTGGTGACTCGCAAGCCTAACGCCTGTGGTCAGGTCTACTCCTAGAGGTGATGATGTTTGAATCTCCTCGACCGGCCCTCCTATTGGTAGGCAGATCTACGAAATGCACTTGTCGCCGTCCTGATGATCCAGGCGCCGGCGGGCACTACAGATCCTTCGCCTGGACGGCTGCCCACCATTAGTGTGCCGTTAATGGTGGTCAACTACAGATACCTGTGACCGGGCCTGATCACAGATCGATGCTGTGACCGCGCAGCGGCCGTGGCCTCCAAGGTAGCCGGTCAGGCCTCCGATCGACGAACGTGCCAATCGCATCTCACGCGTCGGCATGGCCTGCGCCCCGCTCATCCAAGTGCCGGAGGTGATCGTGGTGGCTACGCCGCGATGGGGTGGCGTTTGAGGAAGCCGGTGAGCCTTGTCGCGGCGTCAGCGGGGTAGCGAAGGTGGAGCAGGTGTTGGCCCCGCGCATCACGTCATCCTCCGTTTGCGGCAGGTATGCGTGAAGCTGGTCACGGACCTTGCCGAAGATCGGCAGACTTTCGGTTCCGGTGATAAAGAGCACCGGCTGTTTGATCTTCGCTCGTGTTCGGCGCCGAAGTGCCACTCCTGCCCAGCTAGCACATCGGACTCGAAGAGGGTGGCTGCGTCCTGGTCCACTTGTTCGGGACTTCCGGGGACCGTGCGGCTGACTTCCGCCCGCCAATCCGGGCCAAATACCACAGAGGAGATGCCATCGACCACGGCCACCGGGTCACCCGCCAGGTAGTTATCCATGATCGTGCGCGTTATGGCGTGCACCGCTTCGTCGAACTGCTCTGGATTCATTAAGACGAGCGGCGATGGATCGAACAGCGCCAGGCTGGATACGGCCTCCGGGCATCGACAGCCAGCCGCACGGTCACCAAAGTGCTGAAGGAGTGACCGACGACGTGTGCCTGCTTGACGTCGAGTGCATCCATCGACAGAAACGGGGACGCAGGCTCCGCATAACTCAACAGTGACAGGGGTGTGGATTACGCATAGCGTGCGGCGATCAGGGCCTCAATGATGCGGATCATCCGCTCACTTCTATCAGCCC
>JBHELN010000399.1:0-4877 GCA_046263115.1 Pseudonocardiaceae bacterium
CCACCCATCACGGTGACTCTGCCGTGGGAAGTACCCGGCGGTCCGGAGCAAAGCCATCGCCTGGTCCTGAGCGCGGTGCGCGGCGGGGTAGTCGACGGGACTGCCTTTAACGAGTACCGGTGGAAGCCAGCGCTTCGAGCGGTCGGCGTGTCGTGTGGCCGGTACGAGAACGGCATGCACGAGCTGAGGCACTTCTTCGCCTCGGTGCTGCTCGACCAGGGCGAGTCAATCAAGGCCGTAGCCGAGTGGCTCGGGCACAGCGACCCTTCGTTCACGCTCAAGACCTACACGCACCTCATGCCAAGCAGCAACGAGCGGACCAAGGGCGTGATCGGCTCCCTGTACAGCCGCCGAGACGCAAGCGAAGACCCGGACGGCCCATACACGGCCCAAGAAGATCAGGTGACCTAGAAATGGCTGCTCAGTGTATTGGTACGAGAAGATGGACGACATCTTCAGCGACGGCCGCAAGGTCGCCCCGGCGGTGATCGGCGACGACTCGGCCCGTCAGGGCGGCTCGTAGTGGTGCCCTTGGCATGGCGGTTGTCCGCCGCACAATGGGACCTGCTCAGCGAGACGCTTCAGCTGGAGCGCTACCCGGCGCCGATCCTGGTCCGTTCGCACGGGCGCACCGCCGCAGAGCGCGGTCGCATCCGGGCGGATGTGAGTGAGCAGCTGCGCCGGCTCCAGCTGATGCGCGGGGGCAGGGTGGACGCCGATCTGGAGGCGGCTATGCGGCTGCTGCACCGCCCGGCGAGCTGGCTGGACTCGGTCTGGCTCGCCGACCCGGCGGCTGACCAGCCCGTTCGGGTGCTCGCGGCCCGCAGCGGCACCGTAGCCGTCTGCGCGTTGCAGGACCCCGACCACGAAGGCACCACTCTGCTCGACGTCATCCCAGTAGCGGCCATGGCGGCGGCGGTGGTCAGCCGACTGCCCTCGCACCCGCCCGGCCGCAGCCCGGCCGCGACCATCGCGCTGGCCAGCCCCGACCGGCCTGCGCGAGGCGGTGGTGGTGGGGTACTGGTACCGGCAGCTCCCGTGCGGGCCAGCAGCGTGCGCGAGCGCGGCGCAGCGTCTGCAATTCTGGACCAGTCCCACGTGCGAGCCGGGCAGATCGCGGCCAATATGCGGGATTGGGGCCGGGTGCGCCGGTCGCACGTGCTGCGCTGGTGCGACAACCCGGATGGCCGGTACCAGATCACCGTTACCGCGCACCGCGACGACGCCCGATCCCTCACCGTCACACCCTGCGATCCGCACTGCCTGGTCGAGTCGATCCAGCACCTTCTCGACGCCCTGGACTGTTGACCCGGATCTTTCGGCGTTCCCGACATGGAGGCATACCGGGGTAAAGCCGCCCTTGTATCCCGGTATGTTCCATTTGGGAATCAGCTGGTCCATGCGTGCCAGCGATGTAGCCGGGCACTGGGAGACCGGCACACGCAGCGTGAGAAAGTAGCGTCCGTGCGAAGCGTCCTGCCTGCCGCCGGCGCGGCCCGCCGTGCCGCTCTGGGGATCGCCGGCGCCGTCGCTGCCGGGGTGCTCATCGGTGGCTGCGGCTCCGACCAGCTCGGCGCCGCCGCGTTCGTCGACGGCAATGAGATCCGGCAGGATCAGGTCCACGAGCAGCTCGTGACCGTGCTGGACAAGGAAGGTCCACAGGCACGCGCCCAGCTCGTGGCCGGCCATCAGCTCGACGACGTATCGCGAAAGATCCTCACCCTGCGGATCCGGCACCAGCTGCTGGACATCGCCGCACGGCGGGCTGGCGTGACCGTCGACCAGGCTCAGGTGAATCGCCTGATCACAGAGGTTGGCGGCGCGCAAGCGGCATCCAAGGGCACCATCTTCGATGCCAACACCTACCGGGAGCGCGCCAAGGACAAACTCCTCATGGTCGCCCTGGGTCGGTTCGCCTTGCGCAATAGCGCGGTCACCGTCGACTACACCACCGCCAACACCCGCACCGCGGCCAAACAGCGCGTGGACGAGCTGTCGCAGGCCGGCTCTAAGCGGGCTCGGCAGTTGATCGATGCTGACGTGCGCGCCGGGAAGGACGCCGAGCTGGGCAAGCGCATCGTCGCTGCAGATGACCCGATCTTCGCCACCACCCCAGCGTTCGGCGTCGCTGAAGGCACCGTCGTCGCTTTTCAGCTCACGGACACCAAGCCCTGGGTGGTCATGGTCGTCAAAAATCGCGCCGACCGTGGCGTTCAGCCGTCCGAACATGCGCCCGAGATCGATCAGATCGATCCCGCGGTGTTGGAAGCCATCGGCCTGCGCCAGCTGGCCAGAGTGGCCGATGAGGTGGGAGTGCGGCTCAACCCCCGCTACGGCGTGTGGGACCCGGTGACCCTTCAAGTGGTATCCGACGAGAACGAGACCGGCGGCTTCGAGGCACCGCTGCTCGCCGTACCCCGCGCGTGAGCGCGCCTGTCGTCGTCACGCTGTCGCATCGGCTCGGCGCGGTGCTCCCGGCGGCGGCCGTGTGCCTGCTGCGTGGCGGGGCGCCACTGCACGCCGATACCGACGTACCCACCGACCTGGCCCGGCTGTGCGGGGCGTCTGCCGTGGGCGATGCAGTGCACGGACTGCTGCTCACCATGGACGCCGGTACCGGCGCCGCGGCCCGCTGGGTCGCCGCCGGTGCCACGGTGTTGGCGACCCCGGAACCGGCCGGGTTCGCCTTGCTGGATGCGGCTGCAGTGATGGACCGGTTGCGTTCGCCGGGTGGCTGCCCCTGGGACGCCGAGCAGACCCACCGCTCGTTGATGCCCTACCTCATCGAGGAGGCCTACGAGCTGTACCAGGCGCTGGAAGACAACGACCTTCCGGCAGTCCGCGAAGAGCTTGGTGACGTCCTGCTGCAAGTGCTCTTCCACGCCCGGGTCGCGCAGGAGCAACCCGGGGGGTTTGACATCGACGCAGTCGCCGCCGGCCTGGTCGCCAAGCTGGTCACCCGGCACCCGCACGTCTTCGCCGGCAGCGAACAGGTGCATACCGCCGCGGAACAGGAAATCCGGTGGGAGCAACTCAAGCGCACCGAGAAGCGCCGTGAGTCCTGCCTCGATGGGGTGGCGCTGGCTCAGCCGGCGGTGGCGTTGGCGGCCAAGCTGGTGTCCCGGGCCGCGAAGGCCGGCCTCCCGCATGATCTGCTGCCCGGCGCTGCCGATTTACCGGGTGTCGACCCATCCGGCGTTGATGGCCATCCCGGCGCATCGTTGTTCGCCCTGTCGGCCGCGGCGAAGCTGGCCGGTGAGGACCCTGAAGCGGCGCTGCGGTGCGTCGCCCGGCGTTTCGCCAACGACGTGCGCGCCGCTGAGCGCTCCGCGCGAGCCGCCGGTTTGGACCCCGACCGGCTCACTGCTCACCAGTGGCGGGCGCACTGGCCCAATCACAGGGACTCCTGCTAGCGGGGATCCACGTATCCCTCAACCGTAAGCGTCGTTGATCTGTGATATGAGTGGCGACGAGCGAGCCGGCGCGCGAACCGGGGGAATCGGGCGGTCTAGCTACGCGCGGCTTCGCCGCGGAGTGCCGCGAGTTTCGCACTACCTGCTACGCGGGGTGTTGTCGGGTGGCGCGCTGGCCTGTGCCGGTCTGGTGCTAGTCGGTCTGGGCTCGGTGGCCGCGCCGTTGCCCGATCGCGGGCTCGCCGCTCCCGCCCCGGCTGCACTCGCCGCGCCCGCCGCCCTGCCCGACGTCGCAGAGCCGGTCGCGCAACCTATTGCCGAGACGGCCCAGCAAGGTAACCAGCCCGCCCGCCAGGGCGTCACCATCCCGGTGCAGATTCCCGCCGCGCCGGACAAGCCGGTGGGTGGGCCTCAGTTGGCCTTCGCCGATTGGGCGCTCAGGATGTCGCGAGTGAGCAACATCCCGCAGCGCGCGCTGGAGGCCTACGCCAACGCGCACGCGATGATGGCCGCCGCGCATCCGAACTGCCGCATCACCTGGGTGACATTGGCCGCTATCGCTGCCGTCGAGTCCAAGCACGGCGGCTTCGAAGGCCGCACTCTGCTACCGGATGGCCGGCCGTCCGCGCCGATTATCGGAGTGCCGCTCAACGGTGCCCCCGGAGTCAAGGCCATTGGGGACACCGACAACGGCTTGCTGGACGGCGACAAGGTATGGGATCACGCCGTCGGGCCCTTCCAATTCATTCCGTCCACGTGGGCGAAATGGCGGGCCGACGGGAATCGGGACGGAATGACCGATCCGCAGAATATCGACGACGCCGCGCTGGCGGCGGCGCAGTATCTGTGCGCGGACAACCGCAATCTCAGCTCGGGCGATGGTTGGCTACGAGCGATACTGTCCTACAACGATTCCCTCGACTACGCCCAAGAGGTATACGCCTTCGCCCAGAGTTATGCCCGCAACGCCAAGGGCGTTATCTGAGTCGTCTGGTGACCTAGCGGGTGGCTATCCGCATCCGCACCTCGTTCAGCGCTTCCTGGTAGTCGGGAGTGGGATTCATCGCCGCCGCCATCGCAAGTTGCGCCCGAGCCTCCTCTAGCCGGCTTTGTCGTTGCAATGTGCGGCCCAAGGCGAATCTTGCGTAATGATCGGAAGGGTTTTGCTCGAGGACCCGGAGAAAGGCTTCCTCGGCGCGGCGTAGTTGGGCTGACTGCAGGTAGGCTCGTCCGGCCAGTAACTGCACACTGGGCGCGTCGGGCTCAGCATCGAGAACCGGAGCCAACTCCCGCAGGGCTTCCAGCGGGCGCCGTTGTAAGACCAGCGACTCGGCGAGCCGGAACTGCTCGACGACGTCCCGGGGTCGGTCGGCGGCTGTCATGGTCACACCAACGGTACGCGGATACGCGCTGTTACACGAGAGCTGACACTCGATAACCGCACTCGATCACCGGCGCGCGCCT
>JBHELN010000400.1:0-9066 GCA_046263115.1 Pseudonocardiaceae bacterium
AGGGGAAACGTGTGGAGATAGTCACCTCGGCCCTTCTCCCGTAGCAACGATGTGGGTGAGCTGGGTGCCGGGGAACGGGTTCATCGACGGGGGTGCAGTGTCGGTGGCCCACCGGCGGGCCCGTGTCGCCAGCGCGGTGACCAGAGATTCCAACGGGCCGCGTCCGGCGGTGGCTCGCCAGGCGAGGCCGAACAGCAGCGCGACGGCGACCTGAAGGAGGTACCCGTTGGTTGGGTCATAGGTGTCGTAGTCAGAGTTAATGAACGCAAGGTGCGCGGTGTACAGGGTCAGTGGCATGCTGCCTGCCGCCGCCAACGGTGCCATGCTCAGGGTAATCGCTCGGCGCAGTAACCGTGGCGCGGCGAGGTGGCTGAGCAGCAGCATCGCTCCTAGCAGCGCAGTGGCCGCGCCGGTGGTTCCCACCAGGTCGAAGGGGCTGCTGGTGTGCGGCGCATTGACCGCAAGCCACCACCAGGTGCTTGTGGGGGTGGTGCCGTCGCCACCGAGGGTCAGCATCTCGGTGGTCTCCGGAATGGTCAGCTGGGAACCGTCTTGCGCGGCCCAGATGTGCGTCAGCCCGCCGTACCGGTTGAGTAACGTCGTCGAGACAATCGCAGCTGCGAAGGTCAGCACCAGCCCGGTGCCGAGCAGCCCGATCGCCACCCCGGGTTTGGATAGCGTCAGTCGCCCGATGACCAGCCCGGCGCACAGATAGGCGGTCCAGGGCAGCGCCGGGTACTCCCCAGTGATCGACAGCTTGGACAGCAGTACGAGGGGATGGTGCACCAGGTATCCCACCGTCGGATCGAGCAGGTTGAGCACCGGCAAATGCGGCAGCAGTAGGTGGGTCAGCACTGGCGCGCCGCCCGCCACCAGCACGCCGAGGACCGCGATCACCCTGGTGGGCAGGAACACCAACGGAATTGCCACCAGAAACAGTACTGCGTAGTAGGGCAGGACGTTTGCGCCTTTCGTCGCGTCGCTGAACTCCCCTATCGCTAGCCCAATCGCGCCAATAACCAGCGCGCGGGTGATCAGCGCCATGACGGTGCCCCAGGCGGCAACCACCCGGACCCGCTGGCGTCCGGTCGTGAAGGCGATGCCGACGCCGGACAGCACGGCGAAGGTGGCCGCCGCCCGACCACCGAAGATCGCGTACAACCAAGTCGCCTTGCCGGCCGCATCGGCCTCATACAGCGAGTGCACCGCAATCATCCCGATCAGCGCGACGCCCCGGGCAGCATCAACCGCTACCACTCGCGCACGCACGGTCGACGTGGTGGGAGTGGCGGTGGTTCGATTTGCGGTCTGAGTCATGCTCTCATCACGGTGTCTACAAGGTCGAGGCCGAGGTCGTAGCCGAGCCGCTGTGGCTTGCTCAGTCCGGCGTCGGTGAACCAGTCGGCGGTAGCTTCGGGGTGCGGGCCCACCACGCCGACCCGTCCCGCGCCGAACCTGGTCACCAAGGCGGCGATTGTGTTGTTGGGGTAGGTGGCCAGCACAGTCGCGTGGGCATCGGGTGACAGCTGGAAGTGCGGGCCGTCTTGGAAAAACAGGGTCCGCTGCCCGCCTCGCCAGGACACCTGCACCAGCGTGTCGTCCTCGGATTCCACGGTGGCGTGGGGCGATGCGATGTACTGGTCGGTGTCCCCGGGCAGCAGGGCGAACCCAGGCGTCGCCCCGGCGAGGTAGCCACCGAGACAGAAGCCGAGGTAGCAACCGCCGGACCGGACGAAGTCACGGATCGCGGACCGATGCTTGCGCATGTGCTTGTAGCCATGGGACAGCGTGGCGCCGCCGGGCTGGGCGTAGAGGGTCACGCCCACCAATGCCTCAGGGGTGAGCGCCAGGCGCTCGCGGGGGCCGACGTAGCGGGTGTCGAAGTCCCACAGGCTGGCCGACAGCAGCTCGACCACCGCCTCGGGGCAGCCCGGCACCGTTGCCGGGCCCCGATACACCAGGGCCCGGGGCCGCACGGCCGGAGCAAGGCCGGGGGCTCCGCCGGGTACGCCCAGCGCGGTCAGCGCGCGGCGGACCGCGCTGAGCAGGGTGGTCACGACTGCCCCAGGGCGGCCGGGTCGTCGAGGGTCAGCGCGGTGCAGCGCACGCCGCCACCGCCCTTGCGTAATTCGGTGGTGTCCAACTCAATCACCTTTAGGCGACGGTCCCGTAATTCGCGGGCCAACTTTGGGGCACCGGTGGTCATGGTGACCGTGGTGCCGTCGCTGATCAGGTTGAGCGCGAACCGATCTGCCTCCTCGGCGGAAACCTCGATCAGGTCCAGGCCGAGGCCGCGCAGCCGGCGTTGGCTGGGTTCGTCCATGGCGCGGGGATTGTAGGCCAGGGTGTGCGGATTGTTGATCACCGCGATGGCTAGGTCCAGGTCGTACCAATGCGCGCTCACGGTGCGCAGTGGCACGACCTCGTAGTCCAGGTGCTTAGCCAACACGGTGTGCACCCGTTCGTCGCTGCGGTGCCCGTAGCCGGCCAGCAGCAGCTCACCACAGGCTAGTGCGTCGCCCTGGCCGCTGAACGGGTAGGGCGACTCGACCACGTCGATTCCATGGGCGGCCAACCACGCTCGGTGGTGCGGGGTCTCCACCTGGCGCTGCGGTGGCAGGTTGGCCAGCACCGCACGGCCGCCCCGGACGACCGCGGCGTTGGCGGTGTACACCATGTCCGGGCAGGCCGGGTCGGCCGTCAGGAACTCCACGTGGCGGCCGGCGGCTAGGTGCGCCGCAACGATCGCGTCGTGCTCGGCCACCGCAGACGCCACGTCGGGCTGCATGCTGAGGTGCATGTAGGGGTTAATCTCGTAATCCACGCGGAAGTGCCTTGCAGCGCACATCAACAAGCAGGTATTCATCCGGCTACCTCCCCTAACTCGGCGGTTCGGGTGAGTCGCGGGTTTCTCGGGGAGGGGATCCGTGCTGGTGCCGCCAAGCTGGTGCTGTCCGTATCGTCAGGGGTGGTCACCCTCTGGGCCGGGATGCCCCGCCATTGGGACCCCGGCGGCAGGTATTCGCCCTTCATGAGCAGCGACAGCGAGCCCAGCGAGGCCCCGGCGCCGACTACCGCGTCGTAGAGCACGATCGTTCGGGTGCCCACTGTCGCACCGGCCTCGATGGTGACCTTGGACATCTTCATCACCCGGTCCTCGAACAGGTGGGTCTGCAACGAGACCTCGGTACCCACGGTGGCGTCGTCGCCGATTTCCACCAGGTCGAACTCAGTCAGGTAAGTGCTGCCGATCCAGGTGCGCCGGCCGATGCGCGCACCGAACCAGCGCAACACCATGGGCAGGAACGGGGTCCCGACCAGCATGCCGACGCCGGCCGGAACCGCTGCCGCCTCGTAGAGACCAGTGACGAACTCCGAGCGGCGCACGAACGGACTCCATAGTGGCTCCACGCCGGGCTGGTATCGGCCGATCAGGCAGCGCTTGATCGCCACGCAGTACCCGATGGCCGAGAGTCCGGCCGCCAGCGCGACCAAAGGAGAGACCAGCGCCGGAACCGGTAGGCCCCGTCCGTAGGCCAGCCCGGATAACACGAGCAAGAACAGGTAGAAGCTCACCCCCAGCACGGAGGCCGGCAGGGTGGCCCGGACGAACTCCACGGCCAGCCGATGGCGCACCGCCTTCCTGGACGGTCGGAACGTCTGGTCTTCAGGAAACGAGCCGCTGTCCTGACGCCGCGGCAGGTGAATGGCTGGCGAACCGAGCCAGGAGCTGCCCGTAGGTACCTCCCAATAGGGCGGCACCGTGCTGACGCCGATGAGGGACCCGTCGCCTATCACCGTGCCCGCGGGCAGGACCGCCGCGTTGCCCACGAACGCCCGGCTACCGACCTCGGTGGGCAGCAGCGCCATCCTGCCGTTGGCGAACTTCGCTGCGCCGACGCTGGCCATGTCGGCTACGAAGCTCTCCTGCGCCAGATCGAGCAGGTCGGGGTCCAGGTGCGCCGCGGTTGACACCTCCGCACGCTGGCCCACCCGCGCGCCGAGCATCCGCAGCCACGGTCCGGTGTAGAGGGTGGCGTACAAAGAGTTGGTGAACACCAGACTAAACTCCAGGAGCTTGTCTGCTGCCCATTTGCGCACACCCAACCCCGAGCGCACCGGGTAGATGCCCACCGGCATGGTCGGCATCACGATCCGCTTGCCCAGCGCCACGGCCAGGCAGACCGTGATCACAAACACTGGGCCGCCAACGAGGGTGGCAATCAGACCAGCGAGCACTCCCCACCCCAGCAGCACCCACCAGACCAGGGCGACGTAGGGCACGATCATGGCGATCGCGCAGACCTCGAGACCCAGCAGGCCAAGCACCGCACCCGCGATGTGGTGCACTCGCCAGCGCGGCAGCGGACTCCACGCTGCCATCATGATTTCGACGGTCCGTTCAAATTCCATGGTGGGTGTGGCCGGTGATCCCGACCAGCGCGCACCGGCCGGCACCGCTTCACCCTCGCTAAGCACGGACTGATCGCCCAGCGCGGCGGCGGGGCCGACTGACGAGCCGGGGGCCAGTACGGCGTTCGCACCGACGAAGGCATACTCGCCGATGGTGATTGGGGCGACCACCAACCAGCCCGCGGTCACCCGCCACGGTCGTAACACCGCGCCGTAGCCGATCGAGGCGCCACGTCCGATGTGGACCATGCTGGGCATGGTGATCACGCCGGTGGCGATGGTCGCGTCGCGACCGATTTTTGCACCAAACATCCTCAGGTATGCGGGCATCAACGGGGAGCCGCTGACCACCACCAGCGGGCCGATCGCCAGCATCATGTCCAGCACCCACAGCCGTAGATAAGTCAGTCCCCACAGCCGGTACCGGCCGGGTTTGATGCCGGCGGCCAGTGGCCGCGCCACCAGCAGCGCTACCACCCACCGCAGCGCCAGGTAGCTGACCAAGATCGCGACCAGGAGTTGGAGCAGCACCCGCACCGAGACCTCGCCATTGTTGATGGTGTAGACGTAGGAGACCGGTAGCGTGCCGATCAGCAGCAGCAGGTAGATCACCACCGCCTGGCTGATCCCCGCGCGGGCGATCCGGCCCGAGCTGTGGCGCAGCGGCGCAGGTTGAGGCGGCGCAACCGAGGCCGGCGATCGGGCGGTGATGGCCAGGTGCGCGGCCATGCTGCGCACGGTCGGGTGGGCATATAGGTCGCGCACCGAAGGGCTGCTACCGATCTCTCGGGCCCGCAGCAGCGAGACCATCTGGGCGGCCAGCAGGGAATGCCCGCCGAGGTCAACGAAGAAGTCCGCCTTCACCGACAGGGACGCTGGTGCCAGGCCGAAGACTTCGGCCCACACGGCGCGGATCTGCACCTCAAGCTCGCCCGCCGCGTCGATCACAGGACCGTCGGTGAGCCCGAGTCGCCGTCCAGTGGGGGTGGGCAGCCGGTTGCGATCGACCTTGCCGCTGGCCATCGTCGGCAGCTCGGTGACCACGTCCAGGAAGGCAGGCACCATGTAACTGGGCAGCCGTTGGTGCAGTTTGCGGTGGAGTCGTTTGGTCAGCTCGTCGTCGTCCTCATCGCCGACCGTACGGACCACATAGGCGGCCAGCTCGCGGCGCGCGTTCGAATCGTTGGGCAGTTCGACTAGCGCGGTTACCGCCTCAGCTACGCCAGGGTCCTCCAGCAGCACGTTGTCGATCTCACCCAGGTCAATCCGGTAGCCTCGGACCTTGACCTCGGCATCGGCGCGCCCTAGGTACTCGATCTCACCGTCGGCGGTGAGCCGCCCCAGGTCGCCGGTCCGGTAGAGCCGGCCTCCGTCGGGCGCGAGCGGGTGTGTGATGAACCTGTCGGCTGTCAGCTCGGGGCGGCCGACGTAGCCGCGGGCCACGCCGGCGCCGCCGATGCAGATTTCGCCGATCTCGCCGTCCGGCACGGGTTCGCGTTGCTCGTCCAGCAGCACGACCGAGTAGGTGGGCAGCGGGCGGCCGATGGTGACCGGCCGATTTGGCAGCAGCTCGCACCAGGTAGCGGTGACCGTGGCCTCAGTCGGACCGTAAGTGTTGAGGAGGCGCCGATCCGGCCGGCTCCAGCGTTCAACCAACTGCGCCGGGCACGCTTCCCCGCCCACCAGCAGGTTGCGGATCAACGGCAGATCACGGGGGATTGTCGCGAGCAGTGTGGGCACGCAATACAAAACGGTCACCCGCGTCTGTTCCAAGAAGTCCGCCAACTCCGCGCCCAAGCGGCGGGAGTCGGTCGGCCCGACCACCAGGGTCGCTCCCACGGACCAGGTGGGCCAGATTTCCTCGATCGAGAAGTCAAAGGAAATCGTCATACCCTGGTAGACGCGATCAGTGGGCCGAACGTCGTACAGGCTGGGCACCACGTCAAGGAAGTTGCAGATGCTCGACTGCGCCACCTCGACGCCCTTAGGGCGGCCGCTCGACCCGGACGTGTAGATCACGTACGCAACCGGATCGCCGTCCCCGAGATCATCCGAGTCAAGGTCGGGTCGGGTCCGGGCTGCGGCGGCCAGCGCGTCGGCCCACGTGTCGATTTCCAGTACCGGGCAGCTCAGTGTGCCGGCGCCGCTGTTGAGGTCGGCGGTGGTCATCAACAGATCGACTGAGGAGTCCCCGGTGATGTAGTCAATTCGGTCCGGCGGCGAATCCGGGTCGATCGGCACGAACGCCGCGCCGGCCTTGCCTACCCCGAGCAGCGCCACATACGTCTCGACGGAACGCCGCAGCAGAATTGCCACCCGCCCGCCGCCACCGATGCCCAAACCGCGAAGGTGGTGGGCGAGTTGATTGGCCCGCGTCTCAAGTTCTGCATAGGTGACCTGCACCTGCTCGCATTCCACCGCCACCGCTGAGGGCACGGCGTCGCACGTTGTCTCGAACACCTGGTGAAGCCAGCGCACCGCCGATCGGGGTACTGGGACCGCATTCATCGACGCCGCCACGGTCGCCGCAGACTCGATTCGAATTGTGGTCCCCGGACGCACGTGTGCCGATACCATGTGATCGTCGATTTCTTGATATGGTCGCGGTTTACGATGGGCATGACAGATTACCGGTGCGTTTGCTCCAGGCTATTGTTCAATCAAGGTGCGGGATTCACCGGCGAGTACCCCAACGCCGTCGAATGAACACGACGGCCAGGTCGGCGACCCACAGCCCGTAGCGTGTACGCAGCACGTGTCACCGGTAACGCAGCGCCTTTGCTAGGTTAGGCGAGACCTTTCTTAACTCTGAAATCGCACTCGCGCCCTTCCCCTCAACGCGGACGAGGCCTCGAAGACACGGCCACGCCCTGAAAGGAACACTGCCCGAAACCACGACACATCTGGTTTCCAAGAGATGTCCTATTCATTAATCGCAGCGAGACGCCAGATGTAACCAGGCCGAGAGAATAGCACTCGAACGGACTAATAGTTTCAAGTTCTGTAATCGTCCGAATACGTACCGTTCGACACTATGTACGTGTAAGTACTCAACGGAAGCAAGCGCTCACTGCATGTGCCGACTTCACATGTCGGCTATTTCCAAGCCTGCGAGTCCGCTGACCCTGCCCGGAAATGAACATCGACGAGCACACCTAGACCCGTCAACACCGAATAACTCCATCCAGCCAGATGATCCTCAGCACCCTTGGGCACGTCCGGAAATTGTTCGACGAGATCGCCATGCCACGCCGGACAGGTTGCAGGCCCAGCTCCCCGCTGGCACGACGACCAAGCACCTCGTCTTTGATCACGCTTGGGCCTCAGTTCGTCAACGTCCCGATGCCCCACTCCGACGCCAGCGATCTGCTGAGCTGCACCACAGCGAAGGTCTGTACTTCCATGTACCCAAACAAGTGGAATTGAAAATCGTGTTGGGTATTACAACCCTCGCGGGTTCAAATCCCGCATCCTCCCGCCAACTACGAGCCCAAATGATGCCCATGCCTGCTTGAGCGGCTGGCTGATGTGCTCGATGAGCATCGTCGGCGGATCCGGTCGCAGACCCACCCTGAGCCAGCCGGGCATCACCGTCCCGCGCCGAGCGTTCGGGTCTATCACTGGTGGGAGTAGTCACCGTTTGGAGTAGTTCATTGCCTGACCAACCGAGTCCAGAGACGCCGGGGCGCCCAGCGCGGTTGCGTCCTACTCTTGTTGTGGCGCTAGACCACCGCGACGAGGGCGTGGTCATCGTGAGGGCCAGTGGCGAGATCGACAGTGCCACCGCACCGAGGCTCAGCGCGGCCCTGCATCGCACGCTGGACAGTGGAACGTGCCGCCTGCTGATCGTGGATTTGCGCACGGTGAATTTCCTCGGCGCCCAGGGCATCGTGGTGTTGAACAATGCCCGCCAGCACGCCGAGGCCTATCACATCGGCTTTTGTCTTATCGTGGATACGGCGGTCCGGCGTATCTTCCAGACCCTCGGCGTCATTGAGGATTTCCAGTTTTGCGACAACCACTACGATGAGTGACGCGGTGAGCCTGCGCCCTAGCCAGATGGGTCGGCGCGGCCGATGTGGCGACGGGCTGAGCGGCGGATCGGCTGGGCGGCGGTGGGCGACGCAACCCGAGCCCACGTTGGACGTCTGCCGTACAGAGGCGGTCAACATAGATGGCTGTGGTTGGGACGGGCTGGAGCGGACCATGAGCGATCATCAGGGTTTGCCGCTATACAGCCAGGCGCGCGTGGGTGGACCGGCGCGCGGCGCTGAGGCGATCTCCTGGGGCTCGACCGAGGCATTGGATGCGGTCAAGCGGATCTGCGAACGGGTGACGGCGCGCTGCCATCAGGCCATAGCGACGCATCGCCCAGCGGATGCCCCGGATGAGCAGATCGGTGCGGCGACCTAACAGCGGTGTCGACGAGCGGATCCATGAGCTGCCCACCGCGTTGCCATGGCCTCGGCGCTATCGACTCGCGGTGCCGTCCGTCTCACGGTTGATCGAGGACCCCGACGCGGGCCGGGCGCGGCGGCGACCGCAGCGATAACGCAGATGACGAGACTCGACGTGGCGACGATGGAGAAGGCCGCCGACGGCGGCTGAGCCGCGCTATCGGCGGACGAAGAGGAACAGCCCGTATTGCCACAC
>JBHELN010000401.1:0-5708 GCA_046263115.1 Pseudonocardiaceae bacterium
AAGGGCACCGGGCTGGCCAGGCTGGCCGGCGAACTCGGGATCGCGTCGGCCGATGTGCTCGCCATCGGCGATATGCCCAATGATCTGCCGATGCTGCGGTGGGCGGGCCACGGGGTGGCGATGGCCAATGCTCACCCCGCCGTGCTGGACGCCGCTGATGAGATCACCGCCAGTAACTCCGATGACGGCCTCGCACTCGTCCTCGAGAGGTGGTTCTGAGCCTCGAATCACGCGCTCGGGTGCTCGCGGACGTGGCGGTACTGTGACCGGATCGTGACCGCGCCGGGGCGACCTGAGCATGCCGAGGGGTCGAAAATTTGGCTGCTCACTCACGCAACTCGATGACAACGGTGCTCGCCGACACCACAGGCTGGGAGGCTCCGTGCACAACAGATTCCGACAGCTCCTGCCACAGTCCGATGACCTGCACTCAGACGCCATGCGGGGCGCTCGGGCGGGTTTGAACGACTACGTTGAGGCGGCTCGGGGCTCGGTCGCGGCTACGGCGAGAGTGGCGGCCGGTGACGATGTGGCGGCGTTGCAGACCGCGGCCGGTCTGGAGAACCTCGCGGTGCAGACCTACCAGATGGCGCTGACCTTGCCGTTCATCGGTGGTCCGCTGGCGAAGCCGGAAGTCAAGATGTTCACCGAGCGGACGATGGCCCAGCACATCGAGCATGCGAGGGCTTTCAACGCCGCGGTCCAGCGGCTGGGCGGCAAGCCCCAGACCGGGCCGGACCCGAAGTACGCCGAAGTGGTGAAGCAGGCGGTCCCGAACATCAAAACACCGGTCGACGCTGTCGGGCTGGCGATCACTCTGGAGGATGTGGCCGCGCAGACCTACGTCCAGGACGTCGGGTTGGTCAGCACTGCGGAGCTGCGGCAGTTGTTCGCCAGCGTGGCCGGGGTCGAATCCCAGCACAAGGCGATCTTGCTGCTGGCCCAAGCGCTGCTCAAAGCCAACCAGCCGCAGCTCATCGCGCGCCCGCCGGAGATCGCGCAGCTACCCGCTGCCGCGGGCAGCCTCGGCTTCCCCGACGCGTTGTACCCCACCGCGATGGCTGCTCCGGTCGAGGAAGGGGCGGTGAGATGAGCGTCTTGGGCCCCCGCGTGCAGCGTGGAAAGTGCGCTGAGATGGCGATCAGCGAGGGTGAACTGACCCAGCTGACCCGGGCGCTTGACGAGCTGCATGAATCGACCTTCCCGCAGGTCCGCAAGACCATCGACGAGCTGGCCGCCAACCTCGGCACCGTGGTGCGCCAGCCGTCCACCCGGCGAGGCTTCTTCCTCGGCGCCGCCGGTGCGGTTGCGCTGGGCGCGGCCGCCGCCTGTTCCGGCCGACCGCCGGGTCGGCCGGCATCATCGAGCGCGGCGCCGCCGCCGGCACCGCCAGAGACCTACCCCGGGGATCTGAAGCTGGTCGCATTGGCCACCGCGTTGGAGAACCTGGCGGTCAGCGCCTACGAGGGCGCGTTGAAGAAAGCGGGCGCTGGGGAACTCGGCGCGTTGCCCCCATCGGTGGCGACCTTCGTGCAGACCGCGATGAAACAACATGCTGACCACGCGCAGGCTTGGTCCGCGGTGCTGTCCAGAGCCGGGAAGCCTCCCATCAGCGACGCGCCGCTGTCGATAACCCAGGATCAGATGGCCAAGCTCACCGCCGCGAAATCGGTTCCCGACGTGGCCAAGTTCGCGCTGAACCTGGAAAACGTCGCCGCGCAGACTTACACCTTCGCCGTTGCCAACGTGTCTGACCCCAGCGCGATCATGACGGCTGCCACCATCCAACCGGTGGAAACCATGCACGCCGCAATCCTTAATTTCATCCTCGGTGACTACGCGATCCCGGACACGTTCATCGGCACCGGCAACGCGCTCAAGCCCGACAACTTGACGGTGAGGTGACCCGCGATGAAACCGCACCGCCGCACCCGGGCTCGCCGGGCGGCGATCCTGCTCACCATGCTGGTCGGCGTGCTGGGCTTCGTCCTGGGCTGCGGCGGTGGCACGAGCGGCCGGGCGGGTGGCGGTGGCGCGGGTGCGGTCGCCACTCCCAGCGCCCCGGACACCATCGTGGTCGACAAGTTCGCCTACCAACCCGTGCCGTTGACGGTCGCCCGCGGGGCAAGGGTCACAGTGATCAACGAAGACCCGGTCGCGCATACGCTGACCGCGAAGGACAAGTCCTTCGACTCGGGCACCATCGCCGGTGGGGAGCGTGGCCACTTCACGGCCCCGAGCAAGCGGGGTAGCTACCCCTACATCTGCGCCTTCCACGAGTACATGGCCGGCACCCTGATCGTCAGGTGATAGCCCCACTCTCAGCGCAATCGCGGAAGCTGCACCTTTCTCGTGCGGTCGTGTTTGTTGTTTTGTCGGTTGTGGACAGGCAGGTGGCCCTCACCCGTTCACACGAGTGAGGGCCACCATTACTAGCAATGCTAGTTCTTCCTAGAGAATGTCAAGGTCGATGTCGATCAGACCTCCGCGGTGACCGCGGCCGCCACCGTAGCCGCCGTGGCGGTAACCACTGGATGAATAGTAACGGTGGCCGCCGTAGTGACGGTTGTTGTAATCGCCGTAACGACTGTAACCGCCATAACCGCGACCGCCGCCACCGTAACCGCAGCCGCCGCCGCAGCCGCCGCCGCAGCCGCCACCCAGTGAGAAGATTTCTGAGACCTGCATTCGCCCCTCCCTTGTAACTTCATCTCCCCAGGACCATTTGGGCCCCGGGTGACGCTCGATGCGTCCATCCGCTCGAGGGAAATGAAGCCCCGAAGCGGTTTTCGCCCCGTGACGGCACCTACGGCGAATCCGCGCCCCAGTTGAGATCGTGTAGATCGGTCCACCCGCGGCCGGTCACACGATGAACCGTCACATGTTCACTCGTACTACGAGAGTTCATCTCTGGCAACTTCATTACCGTCAGTGTTTGACTATCGGGTAATCCGAGCGTCTCGTCGCTTTAGTCCTCAGCAACCGTTGTGTGCCATCGCAACCTAGCGCGATGTGCAAATGCACATGGTGGCCCTGAAGCCGCCGGCTACTAACCGTGGTCGCCTATTGATTTGCGCAGGCGAACAGCGTTTCGCGGCTGTACATCAGCGTGTTGATTGAACTTCAACCATCGGCGGTGCGGGCACGATCGAGGTTCGGCGGGCAACGCCCACCATGGACAGGGCCCCCTGACGCCGGCGATGCGGGGTGGGTTATCGTGCTGCAGGCCATCACCGACGGCGACGAATCGCGGTGAAACGCCGGGACTGGTGGCGTTCAGGTGGCCAAAACCCTACCCTGGCAGGGCTTCCGTCCACCGATTGTGACCATATTGTAATTGAACTAGCATGGTGGGCACAGCTGATCGTGGTACCCCATCATCCCCGTGGCCGGTGCGGCCGGTCGTCTCCGGAGGTTGATCCTGCACCTCCGATGAAGCGGAAGGGTCGACGTGAGGATGAACAGTCGCGCGTATCGACTGACGGTTCCGGTCGCGGTGTCCGTCGCAGTGCTGGCCGGGGCGGCGCCGGCGTGGGCGAGCACGGTTCAGATCCAGGATGACGCTCATGTATTGAATGCGACAGTGGTGCAAAACGATGCGGCCACCCTGCCCGTCGGCGTCTACATCTGGGCCACGACGCAGGACGCGGCGAGCAAGTCGACGTTCGATACCGATGTCAGAAACAAAGTAAGCACCACGTTCCCCATCGTCCTGGGCATCAACACGCAGTCCCGTCACGAGTCGATCCAGGTCGGCTCTCAAGCCGGAATCTCACGAAATGCTGCTCTCGCGGCTGAATCCAATGCAAATAGCGCATTCGTCGCCACGATGCAAAGCAGCCGCGACTATACTTCGGCGGTTACCGCTGCGCTGGACAACCTGCGTAGCACCCTGACGGCAGCGCACCGTGGTCGCGCACCAGCGCAGCGCGTTGTGACCCATTCGGTAGGTATTGGTCTGCTCCCGATCATCCTGGTGCTGGGCGCGATCGTGGCCATCGTTGTGTTGCTACGCCGCCGTATCCGGTCCGGTTTCGGGCGATCGATGACTGGATCGATGAGTGGTGGTCCACCACCGATGGGTTCTTACCCCGACTATGGCCCACCCTACGGCCAGCCCTACCGCTCGGGGATGGGTCCAGGAGCAGCGGGCGCGATCGGTGCGGTGGGTGGCGGATTGCTCGGTTATGAGCTGGGCAAAATGCAAGGCGAGGAGCAGCAGTTCCGCCAAGACCAGACGATGTATGATCGCGATCGCGGCCAGTACGACTCTGCCGATCAGGGGGACTGGGTCGTCGGCCAGGACAGCGACTTCGGCGGCGGGGACGCCGGCGGCGGGAGTTCCAACGATCCGGGTGGCGGTGGCGACTGGTGAGCTATTCCTTCGGGTTTGCCGTGCTACTCGCCCGGGTACGCCCACCGTATGGCGAATAGCTTGACCGGTCGGCGGGTGGCCATCCTGGCAGCGCGGGGAGTGGAGCAACAGGAGCTGGTGCAGCCGCGGCAGGCAGTCACCGAGGCCGGCGCGGTTGCCGAATTGGTGTCGCTGGAGCCGGGCACTATCCAAGCCACCAATCACGACATCGAACCGGCTGACGAATTCGACGTGGACCGGGTCGTCTCCGAGGTGTCCGTCGACGACTATGACGCGCTCATCCTGCCCGGCGGCGCAGTCAACCCGGACACGCTGCGGCAGGACAGCGCCGCGGTGGCCTTCGTGCGGGACTTCGTCGAATCGGGCAAGCCGGTCGCCGTGATCTGTCACGGACCGTGGACGCTGGTCGAGGCCGACGTCGTCCGCGGGCGCACCCTGACCAGCTACCCGAGTATCCGCACCGACATCCGCAACGCCGGCGGCACTGTCGTCGACGAGGAAGTCGTCACCGATGGCAACCTGATCTCCAGCCGCAACCCCCAAGACCTCCCCGCGTTCTGCAGCACTCTAGTAACCCATTTCGCGAAGTCCCCCGTCTCCTAACCCCCAAACAGCAGTCTGCGGGCTAGGGGGGACCCAGGTGCGCTACGCATAGGTGGGGTTCTACGAAGGGGTGCAGGCTCCGGACGGTGACTGGGGCACCGAGCTGGCCCAGGGTGCCGCGGAGCAAACCCAGGTGCATAGTGCACACCACCTCTGGATACTTGTCCGCCAGCGCCCCGAAGGGGCAGGCGCGCAGCCGCAACTGCACATCCTGGCCGTCGGCAACCAGTTCGGGTTCGAAACCGAGTTCGGCGAACGTCGCGGTGACGTGATGGACGGCCTCATCGGAGGTGACCGGCTGGGCGGGCTGCTGGTGGCGGCGGGCAAACGCCTGACCGGCCTCCTCGGCCACACCGGCGGGGATCGCGCTGCTGGTCGCGAGGTAACCGGCGAGGATATCGGCGAGCAGTTGGAAACCATCCGAATGTTCGCTGCCGCCGGTGGACGCGGTATGGACGAGCCGGGGGCGCCCGGCGCCACCCCGGGGGCCGGTGCGGCGGCAGGCGAGGCCGGCATCGATGAGCACTCGGAGATGGAAACGCACCGTGTTGGGATGCAGACCGCTGTGCGCAGCGATCTGGGCTACATCCAACGGGGTACTGCTGCTACGTAACAGCGTCAGAATCTGGATCCGACTGGTGCTGGCCAGCGCACCGTGCGTCCTGCTGCGGTGCGCAGCCGGCTCGGAGCGAGGCGCCATCCCGATAAAATACTACGACTATGGTAATAA
>JBHELN010000402.1:0-3779 GCA_046263115.1 Pseudonocardiaceae bacterium
CCGGAACTCGGCGTCGCCGGACAGCTCCGGCTTGAGCACCTTGACAGCGACCGGGCGGTCCAGCCGGGTGTCGTCAGCCTGCCACACCTCGCCCATCCCGCCCACGGCGATTCGCCGGCCCAGCCGGTACCGCCGCGCCAGCATCTGCCCGCTGCTCAACTCCATATCGCTCCCGCAAGGGGAATCGTCCGCCGGGTGCCTCCTGTTGCCGAATTCGACAACAGGGTTGTTCCGCGGGGTTCGAACAGCGCTGTGGTCGAACTCGGCGACGTCAAGGCCGCCAGGATCGCGGCCATCATCGGCCTCCTTGCAGGGCGGCACCGATGACCGCCCGCCCGATCGGTGCGGCCAGCGAACCACCGGTTGCCTCGAGGTTGCGGTCTCCGCCGTCCTCGACTACCACCGCGATCGCTACCTGCGGGTTATCGGCGGGCGCGAAAGCCACATACCAGCCGTGCGGCGGGGTGTTCTTGGGGTCGGCGCCGTGCTCAGCGGTGCCGGTCTTCGCGGCGATGGTGACCCCGTTGATTTTCCCGTCGTTGCGGTAGCTGTTCTCGGCGGCGACCATCATGTCCTTGATCTGGGAGGCGGTGAACCGCGACATCGCAGTCCCGGCCTGCTCCGGCGTAAAACTCGCCAGCACGGACAGATCCGGGGCCAGCAGGTTGCGCACGAGCTGGGGTTTCATCCGCACCCCGCCGTTGGCGATGGTGGCCGCAATCATCGCGTTCTGCAACGGGGTGAGTGCCACATCGCGCTGCCCGATGCCGGACTGCTCCAAGGAAGCGACGTCGGGAATGGCGCCAACCGTGGAGGGCGCCACCGGGATCGGAATGGTCAGATCCTGCTGCCCGACGCCCAGTGCCTGGGCCTGCTTGCGCAGTTCGTTCTCGCCGACGAAGGTGGCCAGCTGGGCGAAGGCGGTGTTGCAGGAGCGCACCAATGCCTGGGTCAGCGTGGCGGTGGCACCGCCACCGCATGACTGGTCGGCGAAGTTGTGCAGCAAGGTCGTGGTGCCCTGCAGCTGCAACGCAGCCGCCGCGGTGAGCGGGGTATTCGGGGTCGCTCTCCCGGATTCCAGCGCGGCTGCGGTGACCACCAGCTTGAAGGTCGACCCCGGCGGGTAAGTGGCGGCGACCGCACGGTTGGTCAGCGGAGAATGGCGTTTCTGGGAGGTGTCTTCATTCCAGGCGGCTTCCTGCACGGCGCCGTCGTGCGAGGACAGCCGGTTCGGGTCGTAGGACGGGGTGGAGACCATCGCCAGGATCTCGCCGGTGCTCGGTTTGATCGCCACCACTGCGCCGGTGTAGCCCTTACGCATCAGCCCGTCGTAGGCAGCCTTCTGGACGGCCGGGTTGATGGTGAGCTCGACGTTGCCCCCGTTAGGTTCGCGCCCGGTTATCAGGTCGGAGATCCGCCGCACGAACAGCCGGCCGTCAGAGCCGTTGAGCACCGCGTCCATCGAATTCTCCACGCCGCCCGAGCCATAGCGCAGCGAGTAGTACCCGGTGACCGGGGCGTACAGCGGGCCGTTGAGGTACGTGCGCAAGAACCGCAGCTGGCCGCCGGTCTCTACCGAGTTGGCCACCGGCAGGCCGCCTGCGATGATCTGACCGCGCTGGCGGCTGTACTCGTCGAGCAGCACCCGCCGGTTGCGTGGGTCGGAGCGGTAATCCTCGGCGCTGACCACCTGGATGTAGGTGGCGTTGGCCAGCAGCAAGACGATCATGCCGATGACGGCCAGCGCGACCCGGCGAAGCGGTGTGTTCACGGGCGCTGCACCATTTCGGTGCGCGCTTCGGCGAGTGGGGCCACCGGCTTGCGCGGACCGGAGGGGGTGGCCGGCGCGCGTGCCGCGTGGGAGATCCGCAGCAGCAGCGCAACCAGAATGTAGTTGGCCAGCAGCGACGAGCCGCCGTAGGCGAGGAACGGGGCGGTGAGCCCGGTCAGCGGGATCAGCTTGGTCACCCCGCCGACCACGATGAACACCTCTAGACCAATCGCGAACGACAACCCCGCGGCGAGCAATTTGCCGAAGGTGTCGCGGACGGTGAGCCCAGCCCGCATGCCGCGCATCACGACCAGCAGGTAGGTGAACAGCACCGCCGCCAACCCGACGAATCCCAGCTCCTCGCCGATGGCGGCGGTGATGAAGTCGGTGTGGGCTTCGGGTACCAGGTCGGGACGCCCGGCACCCAGCCCGGTACCGAACACTCCACCGGTGCCCAGTCCGAACAACGACTGAGCCATCTGGTAACCGGCGCCGTCGTAATCGGAGAACGGGTTGATCCAGGCGGTGACCCGGCGTTGCACGTGCCGGAACAGCAGGTCCGACACGACCGCGCCGCCCAGGAAGAAGATCAGCCCGATGACCAGCCAGGACGCTCGTTCGGTCGCGACGTAGATGAGTGTCAGCACGATGCCGAAGAACAGCAGTGAGGTGCCGAGGTCCTTCTCCAGGACCAGCACAGCCAGGGACAATCCCCAGGCCAGCAGTAGCGGTGCGAGATCCCGGGCGCGAGGTAATTCCATGCCCAGCACGCTGCGACCCGCCGTGGTGAACAGATCCCGTTTGGTCACCAGGAACGCGGCGACGAAAATCATGATCAGGATCTTGGCGAACTCACCTGGTTGGATGGTGAACCCGCCGAAGCGCAGCCAGATCTTGGCGCCGTTGACCTCAGAGAGGGCGGCGGGCAGCAGCCCCGGTAGGGCCAGCGCCCCCAGCCCGACCAACCCGCAGGTGTAGCCGTAGCGGGCCAGCTGGCGGTGGTCGCGGACCACCGCCAGCACCGCCACGAATAGCCCGAGACCCAGTGCCGTCCAGGCGATCTGGTGTGGCAGATTGCCCGCCGGGATCGGGTCTCCTACCGAGGCGGCGGTGGTCTCGTCGGCCAGGTCGAGCCGGTGGATGACCACCAGTCCCAACCCGTTGAGCAACGCGACGCAGGGCAGGATCAGCGGGTCGGCGTAGGGCGCTAACCACCGCACCGCGATATGGGCGGCGCTGAACAGGGCCAGGTATGCAGCCCCGTCGTAGAGCACCGACCGGGTGAGCCCCTGCGGCTGGTTGAGCTCCACCAGCACCAGTGCCGTCGTCACCACGACGGTGGCGAAGGCCAGCATGACCAGCTCCAGGCTGCGCTTTGTAGGCGGCTGTGCCCCGGGCTGGGCGCCCGCGTCCTGGGTGGAAACGGAACTGACCATCAGCGCACCGTCCGGCAGTCCACTCCGGGTTCCGAAGGCTTCTCCGGTAGCGGTGTGCCGGTGGTCGTCGGTGTGGCCGGAGCGTTGGGATCTGCGGTGACGGAAGTCGGGGACTCGGCCGAAACGGTTCCCGTGCCGCTGGAGGTGCACAGGGGTAGCAGATCATTCGTGCGCAGCCGACCGATGATCTCGCGAGCGCCGTCCAGCCCAGCGTTACTGATCATGCCACGGCGCACGTTGGTGCGAGCGTACGGTTGCAGGTCGCGCAGGTACACCGCCTCACAACCTCGGGCGCCTTCCCGGCAGCTGCCTTCGGCCCAAGAATGCAGTGGCAACCCGAGGAAATCGCCGCGGACGCCCTGGAAGACCGCTACTTCACCGTTGGCGCCGGCCGCCACGTAATACTGGCCCAGCACCAAGATGGAACCGATCGCGGCGACGCCCGCCACCAGCGTGGCGAGTATCCCTAGACCGATCAGGGTGCGCTTGCGCTTGCGGCGCAGCAGTTGCGGGTCCGGCGGTGTCGCCTCGATGCTCTGCGGCTGCACCGGAGCGGGACGGGGCAGCGTGGT
>JBHELN010000403.1:0-2915 GCA_046263115.1 Pseudonocardiaceae bacterium
GGCGGCGAGCGCAGAGACCATGTCGTCGATCAGCGCCACGTCGGTGACCCCGAGCAGCGCCACCGCACGGGCGTAAGTGACGCCCTCGGTGCCGGCCCCGGCGAGCAGCTGATCCAGCACGGACAACGAGTCCCGGGCAGAGCCACCGCCGGCGCGGATCAGCAGGGGGTAGACCGCCGACTCGATGGTGTCGCCCTCGCCGGCACATACCTGTTCCAGCAGGCCGCGCATGGTGCTGGGCGGCAACAGCCGGAACGGGTAATGGTGGGTGCGGGACCGGATAGTCGCCAGTACCTTCTCCGGCTCGGTGGTGGCGAAGATGAACACGAGGTGTTCCGGCGGTTCCTCCACGATCTTGAGCAGGGCGTTGAAGCCCTGCGTGGTGACCATGTGCGCCTCGTCGATGATGAACACCCGGTACTGGGACTCCGCGGGCGCGTAGAAGGCGCGATCTCGCAGGTCGCGGGCATCGTCCACACCGCCGTGGCTGGCGGCGTCAAGCTCCACGACGTCGATCGATCCGGGGCCCTCCGGCGCCAGCGCGACACACGACGGGCAGATTCCGCACGGGTCCGGAGTCGGTCCCTGCGCGCAGTTCAGCGAGCGGGCCAGGATGCGCGCGCTGGAGGTTTTCCCGCAGCCGCGCGGGCCGGAGAACAGGTAGGCGTGGTTGATCCGGCCGGCGGCCAGGGCGGTGCGCAGCGGTTCGGTGACGTGGTCCTGGCCGACCACCTCGGCGAAGGACGCCGGGCGGTACTTGCGGTAGAGGGCCAGTGCCACGGCCGCGAGGCTACCGCGCGCCGCCGACGGTCATCACAGCACGAGGTGCACCTCCGGTGCTGCCCCGTTCATCTCTTTGGCCAGCCGGCGATTGCATGTCCACAGCGGCGCGCGATTGGGCAACGTCGATTCAGGCACTAGGCCGCCCGGCGGGAAGCCCGCCGGGCGGCACTGCTGGTGCAGCGCGTTGGCTACCTCGTAGCCCAGAGCGTCGGAGCAACGAGAATCGCGTCTGGCGCCACGAATTCCGCCCACAGGTCCCGCGGCTGCGGGATACCCCGGACCATTCAGCAAGCGCGGACGACATTGACGTCGACGCGCTTGCATCGATTGATGTACTCCTACCCCTGTCGCTCCCAGAAGCCCTTGACGTACAGCGCGCCACGGTCGACGCCGCGCTCATTGAGGAGATGTGCACGGATCCGGCGCACGGTCGGGGTGTGCCCAGCGAGCCAGATGCGGCCCTGCCCGGGCGGCAGCCGTGCGGCGCGCAATGCGTCGTCGAGCAGCGTGGATGTGCCGGGCTCACGGTTATCGCGGTGCAGCCACCGCACCATCGGAGTAGCCGCTCCCTGCATGAGCTGTTCCTCGGCGGCGTCGGCCACTTCGACATAGAGCGCCACGCCGGCGTTGGCCGGCAGCATCGCTACATACGCCTGCATCGCCGGCAGGGCGGTTTCGTCCCCTGCGAACAGGTACCAGTCCGCATGTGGATCCGGCCGGTAGCGACCGCTGGGACCGACGAATTCCAGCGCCTCGCCCGGCTGGGCGCGACGCGCCCAATTGGCTGCCGGTCCATCGCCGTGCAGGACGAAATCGATGTCCAGGCTGGGCCCTGCCGCAGCGTCGTCCCGGTAGTCGCGAACCGTGTAATCGCGGGACACCGGATGACCCGTGACGAGGTCCGGCACGTAGATCTTGATCGTCTGCCCGGGAATTGCGGCTAAGCCGAGCAAGTTTTCACCGGAAAGCCGGATCCGCGTCATCCGGGGAGTCAGCTGGTGCACCGACGCCACCGTTGCGACGGTGCTGGCAACCCGCCTGCGCACGGGAGCCTGCGGCGACATCAGATTCCTCCGCGGCGCACGACAACCCAGGTCGCCGAGTCAGCCCCCGGTGGCGTCCGAGTCAGCAGTGAAGTTGGCCTCTGCCTCCCGGAGGCGGGTCTGCAGCGTCTGGTACTCGCCGTAATTCTGCAACCTCTGCTTGACCTTGATGTCGAAGAGGTCTTTGGTCCGGATCGGTGAAGTCCACTTCTCTTCCACCTCGGCGGCCGCCCGCTCCTTGAGCGCGGCCATCCGCTCGCGCAGCTGATCCAGCTCCTGCCGCGCGGAGTCGGCGCCGCCCTGGCCACCCTCCTGGCTCACGTTAACCGGTCCACCTTCCGCCCCTTGGTATGAGGGGACCCCGCGCACCCGCCAGAGCATGCTGACCCTTGCTGCCTTCCGACCCTGGGGGAGTTCGCAAGATGGACGCCGCGCGGGGTCCACGTCCCAGTCTAGGGGCTGCCCACCGGCCAACGCACGACACCCTGGAGCAAACCCGGTAAGCAGCTCGGCCAGTCCGCCAACAGTCGCCGCTACCAGCGGCTTTGGTCGACAGCAACACTGCCGGTAACCTCGCGGGCGGAGGATTCGCCTAGTGGCCTAGGGCGCACGATTGGAAATCGTGTTGGGTGTTAAAACCCTCGCGGGTTCAAATCCCGCATCCTCCGCCACTTACCAGCACAAACGCCAGCAACCATGATCGGATGGTGCCGGGAGTCCTGCGCGTGCGTCTCAGTTCGGGTCTCAGCCGCCGCCAGCGCCTCCCGAGCCAACCGGGTCTTACCCACCCCCGCCGGCCCAGCCAACACCACCCCCGCGGGCCCATCCCGACGACGAGTCAGCCCACTGATCCGACTCAACTCCTTAACCCGCCCTGTCAACGGCCACCCCTCGGGCATGTCCAAAGGGTAGAGGCCTACTACGGGGTCCGGGACATGGCGGTGGGAAGCACCCGCAAGGATTTCTTGATAGGAGAATTCTCAGACCTTGGCGATCGCCCGAGGCACGGACTAACATCACGTGGCCGGCGAGTGCTATCGCGGACGCATCACAGGCCGGGGGACAAAGCCGTGACCACCGCTCGGTTCA
>JBHELN010000404.1:0-3537 GCA_046263115.1 Pseudonocardiaceae bacterium
AGCGTAGGTACTCGCACACCACGTCCATGGGTCAGGAGTATTTCGTCCTGTGAGTGGCCCTGCTAGTCGGCGGCGCGCCGTGTCGATCATGTCGGTCACGACCCGAACCGGCGGTGCCGGGCGGTGTAGTCGCGCAGCGCACGTAGGAAATCCACCTTGCGGAACGCCGGCCAGTACGCGTCGCAGAACCAGAACTCCGAGTGCGCCGACTGCCAGAGCAGGAAACCCGATAACCGCTGCTCCCCCGAGGTGCGGATGACCAGGTCTGGATCGGGCTGACCGGAGGTGTAGAGGTGCTCGGCGATCTGCTCGACGTCGAGCACCTCGGCGAGTTCTTCCATGGTGGTTCCGGCCTCGGCATGTTTGAGCAGCAGCTTGCGCAGCGCGTCGGCGATCTCCTGGCGACCGCCGTAGCCCACCGCCACGTTCACCGCCAGCCCCGGCCGATCCCGGGTCCGAGCCGCTGCGCTGGTCAGCCGCTGCGCCATCTCCGATGGCAACGAGTCCAGCGCACCGACCACTCGTACCCGCCACGGCGTGTCCGGTGCACACAGCTCGTCGACGACATCAGCGATGATCTCCAACAACGGCTCCAGCTCATCCGGCGGGCGGTTGCGCAAGTTGTCCGGCGACAGCAGCCAGAACGTGGCGATCTCGACGCCGGTTTCGCGGCACCAGTCGAGCAGCTCGATCAGCTTGGCGGCGCCGACTCTGTGGCCGTCACTGACGTCGGCGAACCCGGCATCCTTGGCCCAACGCCGATTGCCGTCCATGATCACCGCGACGTGGCGGGGAAGGTTTCCGGTACCGAGCTGGCGGGCCAGCCGACGCTCGTAGAGCGCATAGACGAGGTCCTGCAGCCTCACAAGGCCGGAAGGCTACGCCCGGCACCTCATCTCGCTGAATGCGCAGGGGGTGGCGCAACGACCGCGATGGCGAAACCGTCGTAGCCCTTGGCGCCCACGGTTTGGATTGCGGTTGCGCTGACAGAGGGATCGGCTGAGATCCTCTCGACGAGGCGGCGGCTGCCCTGGACGGCGGAGTTCTCGCTGCCGGCGTCGAGGACAGCCCCACCCCGCACCACGTTGTCCACGATGATCACGCCGCCGGGGCGGGTGAGGCCTACCGAGGCGGTGAAGTAGTCGGCGTTGTGCTCTTTGTCTGCGTCGATGAACACCAGGTCGAAGGGCTCGACACGCCCAGCGCTGAGCTCCTGCGCCAGCTGCGGCAAGGTGTCGAGCGCAGCCCCGATCCGCACGTCCACGCGGTCGGCGAGACCGGCCTTGGCGATGTTCGCGCGCGCCACCTCGGCGTGTCGCGGCTCGCTTTCCAAGGTGATCAGGCAGCCGTTTGGGGGCAGCGCCCGGGCCAGCCAGATGGTGCTGTATCCGGCCAGCGTGCCGATCTCCAGGATGCGGCGCGCCTTGATCATGGTGGCGAGCAGGTTGAGCAACTTGCCCTGCGCGGGCGACACCGCGATGGCCGGCAGGCCGGCGGCATCACTGGCCGCGAGTGCGGCGTGCAACGCGTCGTCGGTGTCGACGTCAGCGTCAATTAAGGCGCTGGTGAAGTAATCGTCGACCGCTATCCACTGCCGCTGGCTCATAGCGACCCAGACTAGAGCTCGGGACCGCGGGCGCGCAGGTCGTCGACGGTGGCCATGGCCTGCTTGAGCTCACCGAGCCACTGCTGGGCGTGCTCGCCGACCAGCCGCACAGCCCAGGCCAGTGCCTCCGACCGGGACCGCGCCACTCCGGCGTCGACCAGGGTGTCGAGTACCAGCCGCTCGGGCTGCCGCAACCGGGTCATCACCGGCACCGACAGTGTCGTGAACAGCGCCTCGGTGTCACCGAGGCGCGCGCCCCAGGCCACCTTGCGCCGGTAACGGTGCTCGGCCTGCCGGGCGATCTCGATTCGCTCGTCGCGGGAATCCTCCCGGAAGCGGCTGATCCGGCCGGCCTCGGCGGCCGCCCGCTCGGCGTCGTCGGTGAACTCCTCGCCCAGCGCAGGCAGCGTGCCGACCACGATGATCTCCTCGCGGTCCACACTGACCTCTACCTCGCCGGAGAACCAACCATCCGGCAGCCGTCCGACGAACCATCCCTTGGCGTCGTCGGCCGGCGGGAGGTCCGCCTGCTGCCAGCCGCCTCGTCCGTGCCACCGGCCACCGGAACGCATCCCGTGCGGCCGTCCTCGTCCCACCATCGCGCTCATCCCTTCGTCACCGTGCACTCGAATTACAACATTACTGCGTTGCAAACTCAAGCGCCCTACCCGTGATATGTCTCCATCTCGGGGGTTGTGGGCTGGTAGGGCACCGGCTCAGCGGAGGTTGCTTCGGTGTTGGCCGCGGTGGGCGAGTTCGGGAGTCACCACCGGGCCCGCGAGGGCCGGCAGCGTCACGGCGGTCATGATCCGGGTCGCGACGATGATCGTTCCTAGCGCTGAGTGCAACGCCAATCACCACTGTTGCCAGCGGCTGGGAGATGAAGGCCCCACCCGCCGGTGAGTCCCAGCGCCATGGGCAACAACGCAACGAGCGTCGCCACTGCGGTCATCAGTATCGGCCGCCGCCGCTGCGCCCCCCTCGACGACCGCCTCAAGCAGCTCCCGGCCATCACACCGGTACTGGTTGACCAGGCCGATGAGCACGAGCGCGTCGGTCACCACGATCCCGACCAGCATCAGCATGCCGATCAGCACCGGAACAATTCGTCGCTACGAGGGTGGTCCAGCTCGACAGCACTCCCCGCGATCGGGGAGATGAGTGCGCATAAGCATCGTCTGAATATCGAATTAATGGGTCTTGTCTATTGAGTCTATTGAGTACTCAGGGCGCAACTGAGCTTGCAGGTCGTCGGGGGAGGTCACTGGCCGGTCACAGACGAACCCGCGGCAGACGTAGGCGGCCGCGACACCCGAAATTAGATCCCGGCCGGCGAGCATCGGATGCTTGGTACCCGGTGGCCCAGCCAACACAACAGCTCCGCCAGGTGCCGACCACCGGGCCCGGGCCGCCAGCGCCGCGCGGGCCGCATCCCCGGCCACGCCGATCACTGCCACTTGGATCGGGCCATGCGCCAACGCCTCGGCGGTGGTCAGCCAATGGCCGGCAGCCTGCGGTACCTTGGCCGGCACCACGCCGGCTCGCGCCACCGAGGCCTCGGCCGCCGAGCGATAAGCCTCCGAGCCGCTCAGCGCCGCAGCGGTGAGCAGGGCGCCGGCAATCGCGGACGCACCCGCCGGGGTGGCGCTGTCCGTCGCGTTGGCGGGACGGCGGAACAGCATCTCGGCATCGTTTGCGGTATCGAACCAGGCCCCCGTGTGGTCCGGATCGGCGAAATGCTGCCGAGCCACTTCCAGCACAGGTAACGCCGCGTCATACCAGCGGTCCGCGCCGGTGACCTGGTGCAGCGCGAGCAGGCCCTCGACCAGCCAGGCGTGGTCGGCCAGCACCCCGGCCGCTCGACCCACTACCCCGCCGCGGGAACTGCGGCGCAGCCGGCCATCGACCAGGTGAGTGCCCAGCATCAACTC
>JBHELN010000405.1:0-9673 GCA_046263115.1 Pseudonocardiaceae bacterium
AGTACCCCGAAGCCGATCAAGTGCAGAAAAACGATAAATCCGTACATGCCTCTGATGGAGGTCCGATCGCGCTTGTTGAGGCTGGCACGGAAGCGGGCGAATCCGGAATCGGAGACAGCCGGTTTTGGGGCGGTCATGAACCCTCACTTCGCCTGCGTCACGCTGAGATACACCAGTTCGGCCTTTAGCGTGACGATAGCTGCCGTGGAGAGGTAAATGCAAGATACATGCGATACCTTGCCGCCACATCTTGTCGGGAACTACGGCCGGGTCACGAAGCGCAGCGAGGCCTTCACCTGGGCTATCGCGGGCCCGACTGGCACGCTGCCCCTCGCCCGCGAGTCCGGGTCACCGTTGTCTCAACTCATATGCATGCAGCCGGAGGCATGCGAAATCGCGGGTTACCCGGCGGGGTGCCTGCCGATCACCTACGGTATCGGGTTCCGCGGCTGGGTGGAGGCCGCCGACGGGTGGGGTCGGCACGGTCGGGCGACACCCAAATAGCGTACCCAACGAGGTCCGCCACACTCAGCCGGTGTTCATCTCGTCGCTCAGGAGCGAGCTTGAACGAGGATCGAGGGCGCCGACGACCAAGCGCCGGCGCAGCCACCACGGCGAGGCAGCGAACAGAGCGGCCATCGCAGCGGCGCTACCTTGAACGTCCTCGCGACCCGTGAGATAGACCCAACGATGCCGCTGGGGAAGCGCGAAGAACACGTCGAAGAACTTCGGCACCAGCCCCGGCGGGAACCGCAGCAGTGATTCCAGGCTCCGGCGTCGCAGCGCGTGCACCGCCAGCGCAGCAGGGCTCCACACCGTGCGCCAGGCCGCGGCGCCCGCGGCTGCGGAGCCGCTGCGCTGCAGCGCGTCCCGCACCGCAGCGGCCACCCGAGGCGCCAGCTGCAATGCCGTGGCAACGCTGTAGCCGGTAGCGGGATGCACCAGCGGGCTCGCCGCCCCGAAGGGCACGACTTGTCCGCGCCGGTCGCCGGGGCTTGGAAGCGGTCGGTCCACCGGGATTCGCACCCGCTCCTCGCCACCGGGCGGCACCGGGATGCCATGGTATGCCAGTCGAGCGTGCAGCCGGCGACGTAGTGTCGCCAGCCCGAGCGCCGGGCGACGGGCCAGCGAGGTTTCTTCGAGCAGTACTTGATCCGCCGTCACCGGCACCGCGTAGAGAAACGTCGGCCATCCGTTCTCGCCATGGTGGGGCCGCCAATCCATGAACAACGCGTTACCCGGAGTCACCAATCTCCGCACCGCGTCGGCCTCGACCAGCACCCCCACCGCGGTCTGCTCGGCGGATGCACCACGGGCAGCAGCACCGAGCACCGCGCGTGGCGCGCCAGTGGCGTCGAAGACAACGGCTGCCCGCCGTTGCCTGCCGTCCACCTCGACGGTGACGCCCTCCGGATCTGGCCGAGCATTACGCACCCGTCCTTTTATCACCGTGACGGGCGCGGTGGCGAAGCCGTCCCGCAGCGCGGTGTTGTTCAGCACCACATATTCCCAGCCCAGCTGGTGCATGGTGGTACCGATCGCCTCACCGTGGCCGGCCGCTGCCACCGCAGCATCGATGTCGGCGGGCAGCTCCGCCCGCCATGAGCCGTAGGTAGCCCGCCACGGCCGGTCCGGCGCGAGGTCCACCAACTCCGTGACCAGTCCCAGGCGCGCACACGCCGCCGCTAGCGCCCACCCCGCCGGACCGCCTCCGGCCACCAGCACATCGATCACAGGTGCACGCTACGCGGGCGTAACCTGCCGCTCATGGGCCGCATCCGGGAACTTGCCGGCGGGGGACGTGCGGTGGAGGTGGAGCCGGAGCGGCTGGCCAGATTCCTGGAGCGCTTCCTGGCCGATCACGGTGGTGCACTGGCCACCACGATCGAGCCGTGGCGAGTGGCGGTGGGCGCCGTTGACGGGTGGAAGGCGTCCATGCCGGTGCCATTCGGACCACTAGCGGTGTCCGCTGAGCAACGTGCCGGCCTCGCCGTGGATGACCTGATCAACCACGCCCTGGCGGTGCGCACGATCGGCTTGCTCCTGGTACGCCTGGGCGGGTACAGCGTGGGAATCGCCCGAGCAGGGGCGGTGCTCATCTCCACGACGGGCAGCCGGCCGGTACACGGGCGTAGCGCGGCGGGTGGACAGTCTCAGCAACGGTTTGCCCGCCGGCGGGAGGGTCAAGCACGGATGGCCCTGCGTGCCGCAGCGGACGCCGCGGCACGAGTCCTACTGCCCCACGCCACCGAACTCGACGCCATCGTCCTCGGTGGAGATACCGCAGCGTTGCGCACGGTGGCCGGTGACCCACGGTTGGCCGCGTTACTCGAACACGCCGACCCTCAGCTGCTTGCCATTGCGCAGCCGCGCCGCGCAGTCCTTGATGAGGCCGCCCGGCGGGTCCGCTGTGTCGAGGTCCAGCTCGAGCGCGGCAAGGTGCTCGGGCATCCTTGACACCCGTGGCGGCGGGATAATTCAGCTGCGGTCGCTGGGTAGGATTAGGTCCGTGGGCGCGACGAGCTGATGCGCTACTGGGCCCCGCCCGCCGCGGCGCGTGGGGAAGTACCCCTGCCGGCGACCACATTGGAGTCACCTCACGTGATCACAGCTAGCGATCTCGAACTGCGCGCAGGGTCGCGAACCTTGCTGTCCGGCGCATCGCTGCGGGTACAGCCCGGTGACAGGATCGGGCTGGTCGGCCGCAACGGCGCCGGTAAGACGAGCACGCTGCGAGTGCTGGCCGGCCAGTGCGCGCCTTATGCGGGCCAGATTCGGCGCGCCGGGGAGCTGGGTTACCTCCCCCAGGATCCCCGGGACGGTGACCTCACGATCTCGGCGAGGGATCGGGTGCTCTCGGCCCGCGGGCTCGACCAGCTGCTCCACGACATGGAGAAAGTTCAGTCGGAGATGGCCGAGCTGGTCGACCGCGAGCAGCAGAGCCGCGCGGTACGCCGATACAGCCAGCTGGAAGACCGGTTCTCGGCGCTGGGCGGCTACGCCGCGGAGGGCGAGGCAGCGCGGATCTGCGCCAGCCTAGGACTGCCCGACCGGATACTGCCCCAACCGCTGCGCACGCTGTCCGGCGGGCAGCGACGCCGGGTCGAGCTGGCTCGGATCCTGTTCGGCGCTTCTGATGGTTCGGGTGGCCGGTCGAACACCACCCTGCTGCTCGACGAGCCGACCAACCACCTCGACGCTGATTCGGTCACCTGGCTGCGGGATTTCCTCACCACCCACGACGGCGGCCTGGTCGTGATCAGCCACGACACAGACCTGCTCGCTGCGGTGGTGAACAAGGTGTGGTTTTTGGATGCGATCCGCGGCGAGGTAGACGTGTACAACCTCGGCTGGCAGCGCTACCTGGAAGCCCGGGCGGCCGATGAGCGGCGCCGGCGCCGGGAACGGGCCAATGCGGAGAAAAAGGCCACCGCCCTGATGGCGCAGGCCGACCGGATGCGCGCCAAGGCAACCAAAGCCGTCGCGGCGCAGAATATGCAACGACGGGCCGCTCGGTTGCTGGCCGGCGCCGAGACCGAGCAACGAGCCGAGAAGGTGGCCAAGATTCGCTTCCCGCAGCCCGCCGCCTGCGGCCGGACCCCGCTGACCGCTAGCGGGCTGGCTAAGTCCTATGGCTCGGTGGAGGTGTTCAGCGGGGTGGACCTCGCCGTCGACCGGGGCACCCGGGTGGTGATCCTCGGTCTCAACGGTGCCGGTAAGACCACACTGCTGCGTTTACTCGGCGGGATGGAGACCCCTGATGCAGGCTGTGTCGAGCCCGGGCATGGCCTGCGAGTGGGCTACTTCGCCCAGGAGCACGACACGCTGGATCTCGATAACACCGTGTGGGAGAACCTTCGCCACGCCGCACCGGACGCACCCGAGCAGCAGCTGCGCACCCTGCTGGGCGCCTTCCTGTTCCGCGGAGAGCAACTGGACCAGCCGGCCAGCACCCTGTCCGGCGGCGAGAAGACCCGGTTGGCGCTGGCGGTGCTGGTGTCGTCGGCGGCCAACGTGCTGTTGCTCGACGAGCCGACCAACAACCTGGATCCGGTGTCCCGCGAGCGAGTGCTCGACGCGCTGCGGCACTTTTCCGGTGCAGTTGTACTGGTTACTCATGATCCTGGAGCGGTGCAGGCGCTGGGTCCCGAGCGAGTGATCGTGTTGCCGGAGGGCACCGAAGATCACTGGAGCGAAGATTACCTCGATCTGGTGCAGCTCGCTTAACGGGTGATCTCCCACTCACGCTCCGTACTCACGCTCACTGGGTGCGATCCAGTTTGCCGGTTTTGGAGCTATATTGCGCATCTGGGCCCGCGACGGGTACCGCTCACAGATCCACCCGGAGATCGTCTAGCGGAGATCGCTAACGTGGTCGATCATTGCCGCAAGGGCCGTGACCGGCTCTTCTGCCGTCGGAAGAAAGGCGTTTCGAGGTGGCCGACCTTAAAAAAGGCAGCCGGATCACCGGTGTGGCTCGGGACAAGCTCGCCTCCGAGCTGAAGAAGAAGTACGAGAAGGGTGCCAGCATCCGGGCGCTGGCTGAATCGACCGGGCGGTCATACGGCTTTGTCCACCGGGTACTTTCAGAGTCCGGTGTAACGTTGCGTGGTCGTGGCGGCGCCACCCGTACAAAGAAGAAGTAGACTTCCCGACCGTTACCGTTTGTTCCGGGGCCTGTTTTTTAGACCGTGACGTAGGGCGCAAAAAGCAGATCGACCAGGGCGGGCGGCTGCTCGGCGCCGTTGGATTGCACCACCCGCTGAGCGCGACCGTCAGTGCGGCCAGCGTTGCTGCCGCTTGGACGCGAACCTGAAGGGTCGCTTCCTGGGCGCCTTCGCCGCGGGCGGCGAGGGACTCCGTCACAGCTTCTCGGTGGCGTGCTGATTTTCTACTCTATGCGCGATGGTACTGCTGGGTCGGTGCAGCACTGTGGAGCTAAGGCGGCGCGGGTTCATCGTGCGGAGTTGAGCGCGTGGTCGCGTCGAGTGGTCGGTGCAAGGCCGTGGGCAGGTAACGGGCGCCGGCACCGTAGCCGGCCGCGGTGTCATTCGGGTTGGACAGCCTGCACCGGCGCAGCGATAGGCAACCGCAGCCGATGCACGCGGTCAGCCCGTCTCGCAGCGCGGTGAGTCCGGCGATCTGCTCGTCGAGCCGGGTACGCCAAGAGCGCGACAGTCGTGCCCAGTCCGCCGTGGTAGGTGTCCGTTGCGCCGGCAAGGTATCCAGCGCGGCGCGGATTTCTTGCAGCGAGAGCCCGATACTCTGGGCCGCTCGGATGAAGGCCAGCCGTCGCAGCATGTTGCGCTGGTAGCGCCGCTGGCCGCCAGAAGTGCGGACGGCGTTGATGAGCCCCTGCCGCTCGTAGTACCGCAGCGCCGAGGTCGCCAGCCCGGCGCGGCGGGCTATCTCGCCGATCGGTAGCAGGTCAGCGCGGTCCATCGCGTCTCCGGCACTTCCTTGACTTGAAGTGAGCTTCAAGTTACATGCTCGCGGCATGACGCAGCAGAATGCGGTTCACCCGCTGCCGGTGGCTTGGTCACCGGCAGCGGCCGTGGTCACGCTGCATCGGTGCACATCGCACCTCATGGAACCCCGGAGAGTGGGTCGTGGAAATCCATGAGTTCGGGGATTCGACTTGTTCCTGCCCGAACGCGGCACTGCAACGAAAAGTAATCGGCCATTCCGCTCATCGAAATAACACGGTGATTACGAGGTTACAGTCCTGGCGACGAGGTGCGCGCGGCATGGAGGACGTTAAATGGACAATACGTGGAGCCTGCTGACCAGCGTGGCTCGCCAGGGCAGCACGCCTCGCTCGCTTGCGCCCGGCACGGTGCGCCGGATCATGGGTTTCGCCAAGCCGCACCGGAAGTCGCTGCTGATTTTCCTGGCGCTGAGCACCATTTCGGCAGTGCTCACGGTGGCCACCCCGCTGCTCGCCGGGCGCGTCGTCGACGGCATCGTGGGGCATGCGAGAGCCGCGTTGGTCGTCGGACTGGCCTTGGTCATCGCGGGGTTGGCAGTGCTCGACGCGGGGATCGGGCTGGCATCGCGCTGGCAGTCCTCCCGCATCGGCGAGGGGCTGATCCTGGACCTGCGGCGGGCCGTGTTCGAGCACGTGCAGCGGATGCCGGTGGCATTTTTCACCCGTACCCGCACAGGGGCGCTGGTCAGCCGGCTCAATAACGACGTCATCGGCGCGCAGACCGCGCTGACCTCCACGCTGTCCGGAGTAGTCACCAACGTGATCCAACTGGTGCTCACGCTGGCGGTGATGCTGACCTTGTCGTGGCAAGTCACCGTGCTGGCGCTGATGTTGCTCCCGATCTTCGTGGTGCCGGCGCGGCGGATGGGCGCGCGGATGGCCGAGTTACGGCGCGAGGCCTCCACGCATAACGCGGCGATGACCACCCAGATGACCGAGCGTTTCTCCGCGCCGGGCGCCACCCTGGTCAAGCTATTCGGACGGCCGGAGACCGAAGCTGCCGAATTCGGCTACCGGGCCACCCGGGTCCGCGACATCGGAGTGCGCAACGCGATGTCGGCACGGGTGTTCCTCACCGCGCTGAGCCTGGTCTCGGCGCTGGCGCAAGCGCTGGTGTATGGACTGGGCGGCTGGCTGGCCCTGCGTGGCGACATCGCGGCCGGCACCGTGGTCAGCCTCGCGTTGCTGCTCACCCGGCTCTACTCGCCGCTGACCGCGTTGGCCAACGCCCGGGTCGACGTGATGACCGCGCTGGTTGCCTTTGAGCGGGTCTTCGAGGTCCTCGACGTCCGCCCGATGATCACTGAACGGCCGGACGCCCAGGCGGTACCTCCGGGCGAGGTCTCGGTGGAATTCGACAACGTGCACTTCGCCTATCCCTCGGCCGCACAGGTATCGCTGGCCTCGCTGGAGGAAGTCACGACCCTAGATGCCCGGGGCGGTACTGAGGTGTTGCACGGGATCGATTTCCGAGCTGAGCCCGGACAGCTAGTGGCGCTGGTGGGGTCCTCGGGTGCGGGCAAGTCCACCATTGCGTCACTGGTCCCGCGCCTGTACGACGTCGATGCCGGGGCAGTGCGGCTGGGGGGGATCGACGTTCGCGATCTGTCCTTCGCCGCGCTGCGGGACACGGTGGGCGTGGTGACCCAAGACGGGCACCTGTTCCACGACAGCATCGCGGGCAACCTGCGTTTCGCCGCGCCGGACGCCTCGGACGACGAGTTGTGGGACGCGCTGCGGCGGGCCCGGCTGGAGCCGCTGGTGCGGTCATTGCCCGACGGGCTGGAGACGGTGGTCGGCGACCGTGGGTATCGCCTGTCCGGCGGTGAGCGCCAACGGTTGGCGATCGCCCGGCTGCTGCTGGCCCGACCTCGCGTGGTGATTCTCGACGAGGCCACCGCGCATCTGGACTCGGAGTCCGAGGTGGCGGTGCAGGCCGCGCTCGCCGAGGCGCTGCATGGGCGCACCGCGTTGGTCATCGCCCACCGGCTGTCCACCATCCGCGCCGCGGACCTGATCCTGGTGATCGAGGACGGTCGGGTCGTCGAACGAGGAACGCATGAAGAGTTGCTCGCCGCCGGCGGCCGTTACGCCCAGCTGCACCACACCCAGTTCGCCCTCGCCTAGCTCTCCTCCCGTCCCCTCTTCTCCGTGCGGGGAACCGCATGGGAACGCCAGACGAACGTCGTTGGCGTAACGCTGCGAGTGTCGGAGTAACTGGGTAGCGTGGCGAAGGCTCGTCGATTCCCAGGAGGTGGATTGTGACCGCAGAGGCAACGCGGCCTTGGACGTCGGCGCCGGCCGCACCACCCACGGTGCTGCGCTGCCGGGAAGAAGCCGAAGTGTACGTCGCCTCGGTCTGCTTCAAGCACGGGCCACCCAGGCTGCTCGGCGCCGAGCTCGAGTGGGTGGTGCAGCACTCCGGCAATCCCCATCGCCCGTTGCAGGCTCAACACCTCGCAGAAGCGCTCGGCGCACACGTTCCGAATTCTCTGGTTACCGACAGTCCCCAGAAACCTCTTCCATACGGCTCCACCGTCACGGTTGAACCCGGTGGTCAGCTCGAGATATCCAGCCCGCCCTGTGCCTCGCTGACCGGGCTCATCGCCACCGTAGAAGGCGACACCGCCGCACTGACCGATCTGCTTAATCCCGCTGGTCTGGTCCTCACCGGCTTGGGCTCCGACCCGCATCGCCCGTCTCGCCGGTTGATCGACATTCCCCGCTACGCAGCGATGGAGACCGCCTTCGACCGGATCGGTCCGATGGGCCGCGCCATGATGTGCTCCACGGCGGCGGTGCAGGTGTGCCTGGACGCCGGTACCCCCTCCGACATGGCACTGCGCTGGGCAGCTCTCCATGACCTCGGACCGGTGCTGGTGGCGGCGTTCGCCAACTCACCATGGCTGGGTGGCCGCCGCACCGGATGGGTGTCCTCGCGGATGCAGGCATGGTTCGCGCTGGATCCGGCCCGCACCTGGCCCAGTCCCGTTAACTGGGATCCGGCGGTGGACTGGGATCCAGCCGCCGATTGGGCTCGCCGAGCGCTAGACACCCCGTTGCTCTGCCGACGTCGCCCGTGGGGAAGTTGGGACGTGCCCAGCGGGATCACTTTCGCTGACTGGTTGTCCGGGGCACTGCCCGACCGGCCCAGCACCGCTGATCTGGATTACCACCTGACCACGCTGTTTCCGCCGGTCCGACCGCATGGCTATTTCGAGGTTCGGTACCTGGACACCCAGCCGGTAGGGCAGTGGCTGGTGCCGGTGGCGGTGCTGGCCGCGCTGCTCGCCGATCCCTCGGTCACCGCGGCCGCCCGGGACGCCTGCGCGCCGGCCGCCGGGCGGTGGTTGCAGGCAGCCGAATGTGGCCTTCGCGACGACACCCTCGCCGTCGCCGCGACCGAGGTGTTCGAGCTGGCCTGCGACGCCCTGCCGGCGTTGGATGCTCCACCCGGCGTGCAGTTGCTGGTGGAGGACATCACCGAGTATCGGGTACGGCGTGGTCGGTGCCCAGCGGACGACCTCACCAGTGCCATGACCGTCAGCGCCGGTGCATCGCGTAACGGATCGCGACCGGCCGGATACACCGGAGGACACTTGCTGTGAGTACGCCGATCATCGAGTTAAGCAGTGCGGCGCTGCGCGATCATCTGGCTGCCGAGCTCAGCCGCACCCGGGCCCGCAGCGAGGCACTCACCGGGGCGGTGGACGACGCCGAGCTGATCCGGCAACACTCGCCGATCATGTCTCCGCTGGTTTGGGATTTCGCCCATATCGGCAGCCAGGAAGAACTCTGGCTAGTCCGCGACGTGGGCGGCCGCGAGCCCGTCCGTGCCGACATCGACCATCTCTACGACGCGTTCAAGCACCCCAGGGCCAACCGTCCCGCGTTGCCCCTGCTGGACCCCACCCAGACCCGACGCTACCTGGGCGAGGTGCGCACCAAGGTGCTTGACGTGCTGGACGGCGCCCCGCTGGAGGGCCGCCGGTTGGTCGAGCACGGATTCGCCTTCGGGATGATCGTGCAGCACGAGCAGCAGCACGACGAGACGATGCTCGCCACCCACCAGCTCCGGAGGGGCGCGCCGCTGCTGCACGCCCCCGACCCGCCGAGGGCCGCCGCGCCGCCCGCCGCGCGGGAGGCGCTCGTCCCCGCGGGCCCGTTCACGATGGGCACCGACAC
>JBHELN010000406.1:0-4117 GCA_046263115.1 Pseudonocardiaceae bacterium
GGCCCAGATGTTCTGGTCGTTGCGCGCCTGCGGGTTGTGGAGCGATCAGCGCGGGACCAACCTGCTCGACTCCGGCGTGCCGTACTACGACAGCTACGCGTGCTCCGACGGCCGGTACGTTGCCGTCGGAGCGCTGGAACCACAGTTCTACGCGGCGTTGCTGGAGGGCCTGGGGCTCGCCGATGCGGGCCTACCCGAGCGGTCAGATCCGGCGAACTGGCCGGTGTTGCGGCAACAATTCACCGACGCGTTCGCCAGCCGCAGCCGCGACGAGTGGGTGGCCGTGTTTGAAGGAACCGATGCCTGCGTGGCCCCGGTCCTGTCATTTGCCGAGGTACCCGACCACCCGCACCTCGCGGCCCGCGGCACCATCGTCACCCTGGGTGGGGTCCCCCAGGCCGCCCCGGCTCCCCGGTTCTCGCGCACCACACCGGATCTCCCCACGCCACCACCCCAGCCCGGCGGCGACACTGCCGCAGTGCTCGCCGACTGGGGGGTCACTCCGCCCAGCCCGCATCCAGCGGGCTCAGCGGGCTATTAGAGCGTTGATAACCTCGCTGGGCCCGCTGAATGCGAGTAGTAACCGTCAGCGGTAGTCGCGACCGAAGTCGTAGTCGTCCAGCGGGACGGCTGCGCCCGTGCCGGTCCCGAACACATCGGGGGTGTAGTAACCGTCGTCGTAGGACGGGATCGCGTACGCCGCGGCCCGGGCCTCCTCGGTGGGCTGCACCTCGATGTTGCGGTACCGGTTGATTCCGGTGCCGGCCGGGATTAACTTGCCGATGATCACGTTTTCCTTCAGACCCAGCAGCTTGTCGCTCTTACCCTGGATCGCCGCGTCAGTAAGGATCTTGGTCGTCTCCTGGAACGAGGCCGCGGACAGCCACGACTCGGTCGCCAGTGACGCCTTGGTGATGCCCATCAGGACCGGGCGACCCGAGGCGGGTTCACCACCCTCGGCGACTACCCGGCGGTTCTCCGACTCGAACTCGCTACGCTCGGCCAGCCCACCGGGCAGGAACTCGGTGGCACCCGACTCGATGATCGTCACCCGGCGCAGCATCTGCCGGACGATGACCTCGATGTGCTTGTCGTGGATGTCCACACCCTGCGACCGGTACACCTGCTGGACCTCGCGGACCAGGTGCAGCTGCACCTCCCGGGGGCCCATCACGCGCAGTACCTCGTGCGGGTCCACCACACCCTCGAGCAGCTTCTGCCCGACGGTGACGTGGTCGTCATCGGCCACCGGCCGCTCGGTCCCGTCGACGCTGATCACCGCGAGCCGCTGCCGCTTGGACAGCTTGTCGTAGACGATCTCTTCACTGCCGTCGTCCGGGATGATGGTGATCTTCCAGAACTTCTCGCCGTCCTCGATGCGCACCCGGCCGTCGGCATCGGCGATCGGTGCCATGCCCTTGGGAACCCGGGCCTCGAACAGCTCCTGCACCCGGGGCAGACCGGTGGTGATGTCCTCACCGGCGATCCCACCCTGGTGGAAGGTCCGCATGGTCAGCTGGGTGCCGGGCTCACCGATGGACTGCGCGGCCACGATGCCGACCGCCTCGCCCACGTCGACGAGCTTGCCGGTGGCCATCGACCGGCCGTAGCACACCGCACACACCCCACTGGCGGACTCGCAGGTCAGGACCGAACGCACCTTGACCCGCCGGATGCCGGCCGCCAGCAGGGCGTCGATCGCGGGGTCGCCGAGGTCGGCGCCCCGCGGCATGATCACCGATCCGGAATCCCCCAACACGTCCTCTGCGGTGCAGCGGGCGTACACGCTGGTCTGCACGTAGCGGTGCCGCATCAGCCGCCCGTCCGGACCCGCCTCCGCGAGCGGCATCTGGATGCCGCGCTCGGTGCCGCAGTCGTGCTCGCGCACGATGACGTCCTGCGAGACGTCCACCAGGCGCCGGGTCAGATACCCGGAGTCGGCTGTCCGCAATGCGGTATCGGCCAGTCCCTTGCGGGCGCCGTGCGTGGCGATGAAGTACTCCAACACCGACAGGCCCTCGCGGAAGTTGTGCTTGATCGGCCGCGGGATGTACTCACCCTTGGGGTTGGATACCAATCCACGCATCCCGGCCAGGGACCGGACCTGCGTCATGTTCCCCGCCGCCCCCGAGGACACGATGGTGAAGACCGGGTTGTCCTCCGGGAAGTTGGCCTCCATCGCCTTGGCGACCTCGTCGGTGGCCTGCGACCAGATCTTCACCAACTCGCCGTTGCGTTCCTCGTGCGAGAGCACGCCACGCTGGTAGCGCTTCTCCACCTGGTCGGCCCGGGCCTCGTACTGATCGAGGATCTCCTGCTTGGCGGCCGGAACCACCACGTCAGAGCTGGACAGGGTCACACCCGAGCGGGTGGCCCAATGGAAACCGGCGTCCTTGAGCTTGTCCAGCGTCTGGGCGACGGACACCATCGGGTACCGCTCGGCGAGGTCATTGACGATCGCCGCCTGCCGCTTCTTGGGCAGCACGTCGTTGACATACGGGTAGTCGTCGGGAAGCAGGTCGTTGAACAGCACCCGCCCGACCGTGGTGTCCGCGATCCACGCCTTGCCCGGCTCCCAGTCCTGGGTCTCTCGTAGCCGGGCCTCTTCGCTGGCCGGCGGGACCACGCCACGTAGCCGGACCCGGATCTTGGCCTGCAGTCCGATCGTGCCGCGATCCAGCGCCATCAAGGCCTCCGCGGGCGAGGAGAACGAGCGGCCCTCTCCGGTGTCGCCCTCGCGGAGCTTGGTGAGGTGGTACAGCCCGGTGACCATGTCCAACCGGGGCATGGCCAGTGGGCGGCCCGAAGCGGGCGACAGGATGTTGTTGCTGGACAGCATGAGGATCCGGGCCTCGGCCTGCGCCTCGGCCGACAGCGGCAGGTGCACCGCCATCTGGTCACCGTCGAAGTCCGCGTTGAACGCCTCGCAGACCAGCGGGTGCAACTGGATCGCCTTGCCTTCGACCAGCTGCGGCTCGAAAGCCTGGATACCCAGCCGGTGCAGGGTCGGCGCCCGGTTGAGCAGCACCGGGTGCTCGGTGATGACCTCTTCGAGCACGTCCCACACCTGCGGACGCTGCCGCTCCACCATCCGCTTGGCTGACTTGATGTTCTGCGCGTGGTTGAGGTCGACCAGGCGCTTCATCACGAACGGCTTGAACAGCTCCAGCGCCATCTGCTTGGGCAGGCCGCACTGGTGCAGTTTGAGCTGCGGACCGACCACGATCACCGAACGGCCGGAGTAGTCGACGCGCTTGCCGAGCAGGTTCTGCCGGAACCGGCCCTGCTTGCCCTTGAGCAGGTCGGACAGCGACTTCAGCGGGCGGTTGCCGGGCCCGGTCACCGGACGGCCGCGGCGACCGTTGTCGAACAGCGCGTCGACGGCCCCCTGCAGCATCCGCTTCTCGTTGTTGACGATGATCTCCGGCGCACCCAGGTCGATGAGCCGCTTGAGCCGGTTGTTCCGGTTGATCACCCGACGGTACAGATCGTTGAGGTCCGAGGTGGCGAACCGGCCACCATCGAGCTGCACCATGGGCCGCAGGTCCGGCGGGATCACCGGGACGCAGTCGAGCACCATGCCCATTGGGTTGTTGCGGGTGACCTGGAATGCTGCGACAACCTTGAGCCGCTTGAGTGCCCGCAGCTTCTTCTGGCCTTTGCCGGTGCGGATGGTCTCGCGCAGGTTCTCCGACTCGGCGTCGATGTCGAAGTTCTCCATCAGTTTCTGGATCGCTTCGGCACCCATCGCGCCGGTGAAGTAGTCGCCGTAGCGGTCGTACAGCTCGCGGTAGAGCAACTCGTCAACGATGAGCTGTCCGACGTCGAGCTTGGTGAACGTCTCCCAGATCTCCTCGAGCCGGTCGATCTCGCGCTGGGCTCGGTCCCGGAGCTGGCGCATCTCGCGCTCGCCGCCCTCTTTGACCTTGCGCCGGACATCACTCTTGGCGCCTTCGGTCTCGAGCTCGGCGAGGTCGGCCTCCAGCTTCTGCGCGCGGGCCTCGATTTCGGCGTCCCGGCGGTCCTCGAGACGCTTGCGCTGGACCCCGATCTCACTTTCCAGAGTCGGCAGGTCGTTGTGCCGCTCCTCGGTGTTCACCGCGGTGATCGCGTAGGC
>JBHELN010000407.1:0-2825 GCA_046263115.1 Pseudonocardiaceae bacterium
TGATCATGCTGTTGTCGTGCGTCCGGGCCGGCCTTCTCCGCGGCCGATCCTCGTCACGGTCAATCGCCACCGGTCAAGGCCCTGGCGGTCCCTACGGGATCCAATGCCACGTAGTTAAGCGGCTGGGGCGGCCTGTCCAGGATCTACGGCGGCGTGTTGAGGGCGTAGGTTCCGGCGTTGGTGCGGGTGAGCCAGCCGAGGCGGGTCCATTCAGCGAGTTGGGTGAGCATGTTGCGGGGCTTGACCTGGAGGCGTTCGGCGAGTTCGCGTCCACTCCAGCTACGGCGGGAGTCGGCGTTCATGATCTCGGTGATCTGTTGCCTGCGGGTCGGTGACCTGGTCGTAGGGCTGGGCGGGTAGCGGCGGGGTCTGGGTGCCAGGTCGATCGGTGGCGTGCGTACCGCAATGTCGATGGCGGTGATGGTGGTTGGTGCTGCGGGGCGGCCGTCGTCGCGGTTGAGGTAGCGGGAGGTCGCGCACTTGACTTTGCGGGCGCTGTAGCGGGCCCGGCGGGTGGGTAGCAGGGTGGCCAGCACGGCTCGGCCGATGACACCGAGGAGGTCGGTGGGTTCGGGGTAGATCCCGGCGGCGGCGGTGAGCTGGTCGCGGGTGGTTTGCAGGGCGGTGGTGAAGCTGGCTCGGTCGGGGTTGGTGCCGGGCCGAGTTTCCACCGCGGTGGTCATGGCCATGCGCAGTAGCTGGTAGAGGGTCAGCAGCGCCCACACCTCTTGTTCCAGCCCGGCCCGGTCCCCGGAACGCAGGACGTGGCCGGCGAGCATCGTGTGGCGTAGCGCGAGATAGGCCGACTCGATCTCCCAGCGTTCGTGATAAAGCCGGATCAGAGCATGGGAGGGGTAGCGGTGGTGATCGAGCAAGGTGGTGACCAGCCGGTAGCGCTGACCGATTCGGGTCCCGTCTGCGCCGCGCACCGTCACGTCGGCCTCGATGATCCGCATAGCCAGCCCGCCGAGCTCTGAGAGATAGGAGCCATCGGGCAGATGCTTGAGCACTGGTGGGACACGCTGGCAACGAACACGAGTAACCAGCATCGCCCCGGTGCGGTGGACGGCGCTGAAGAAGGTGGCGGCGTCAAAGCCCCGGTCCAGCAGCACAAGCATGCCCGGCCGCAGCAGCGGCAACAGCCGTAACGCCAGCGTGGCCTCGTCTCGATCCCCGGCGGCGCCGATCGTGGCACCGAGCAGGCCGCGGGTGCCGGTCTCGGCCAGACACATCAGCCGCAGCGTGGGGTAGCCGGCGAAGCCCATCCGGTAGCGGATGCGGCCCATCCAGCCGCGGTTGCGGTCAGTGTCGGGCACCTTGAGCGAGTTGAAGCCGTCGAAGGCAACCGTGCGCATTCCGGCGAAGCAGGTCCCCGGGGTGTGAGGCTGGGCCAGCGGTCCGGCGACTACCTCGAACAGCGCCTTGAGCGGGGCCGCCCCGATGCGGCGGCGCAGGTCTCGCAGCGCCTTCTCCGACACCGCGGGCACCGAAAGGCCGACCAAGCCCGCGCACAGCTTGGCCCACACCCGGGCGTAGCCGATCCCAGGGAACAATCCCAGGGCGAGCACGAAGTACACCCCCGTCCGCGAGGGGAGGTCGCGCAGCCGCTGCTGCACGGTGCGGGTCTGAGCCAGGATGTCGTCGACCAGCTCGAACGGCAGGTAGCGCGTTAGCTCACCGAGATGACCAGGGGCGAACACTCCGGCGGCGACGGTGACCGTGCGGGTCAGCGTGGTGGTCGTGGGAGACTGCGAAAGCAACGGGACCTCTGGACGTGTCGAGAAGATTGTGAAGGGTCCGACCGACCTACCAGAGGTCCCGTCGCCTAATTGATCACCACGCTGTGACACGCCGTGACCGCGAGCGGTGACGCACCACCACCGGCTGCCCTTGCCCATCCCTGGCTTCCCGGCAGTACCCGATCCCGGGCAGCGACAACAGCGGGCCAACGGGTGGAATGCCCGCTCCTCAAAACGCCACCTCGCATCCGACCAGCACCGACACGCCGCGTCGCTGCGTTCTTGACCTAACCGGCAATGCCTTAACTACCTGGCATTGCTTCGCGGTCGGGCGCTGCCCAAGCCTGGACACCGACACCGAGCTTAGACGCACCCAATGACCATCGAAGAAGATCGAAAAACAAGAAGATCGAAAAACAAGTAAGCTATGGATCACCGGCGGACTTGATATCGAGGTAGCCACAGATAAACAGGGTTCCACGCTGGTGCGCTGGGCCGCGATCGAGGCCTGCCAGCTCACCCGCCCAGGCACCAAACTCGCCGCCGACCGCGCCCGCCTCATTGCCACCCGGGGACGCAACATCGGCGTGGTCGCCGCGGCCCGCAAACTGCTCACCTACGTCTACTACGGCCTGCGCGACGGCGAGATCCGCGCGTTGTCCAAAGGGGCCGCATGAGCAGGGTTGGGACCCAGCAGGACGCGCGATCGCCGGGGTCATGACCCTCACCCCGTGGTGGCGTGGTCGCTCCCTTGATTGATCCCGTCCCGCTGGAGCCGCACCGCCTCATGCCGCCCGGTAGCGGCGAAGGGATGACTGGCAGCCGGCCCACGGCTCGCCTCCTCTGATCTTCGGTCAACCAGGAGACGGAACCCGACAACCACACACCGCGCACTGCCTCCACCTGTTCCCGGCCGAATCAGTATCGCGCCATCCTCGCCAGCCTCCAGGCCGTTCGTCCTCGCTGCGCTGCGGGCGCTGCGCCTGGACCCCGGCTGCGGGTGCCGCACACCCAACACACGCGGGCAACGCCAGAAAAACGGTCACAAAGACCAAAACCCGCCCTGACCAATTCCGCCGCTTCAGG
>JBHELN010000408.1:0-6006 GCA_046263115.1 Pseudonocardiaceae bacterium
GTCGCGACATCCTCGCTCGAGCTGGGCATCGATATGGGAGCGGTGGACCTGGTGGTGCAGGTGGAAGCACCTTCGACGGTCGCGTCGGGCCTGCAGCGGATCGGCCGGGCCGGGCACCAGGTCGGTGCGGTGTCTCGGGGCATCATCTTCCCCAAGTTCCGCGGCGACCTGGTCTCATGCGCAGTCGTGGCGCAACGGATGGTGGACGGGGCAATCGAGGCACTGCGCTACCCACGCAATCCGCTAGACGTGCTGGCCCAGCAGGTGGTGGCCATGGTTGCCCTGGACACCTGGCGCGTCGACGATGTCGCCAGGCTGGTCCGGCGTGCCGCACCGTTCTCGGCGCTACCCGATTCGGCGCTACACGCCGTTTTGGACATGCTTGCCGGGCGCTACCCATCGGAGGAGTTCGGCGAGCTGCGCCCACGGATTGTCTGGGACCGGGTCAGCGACGAGCTGCGCGGCAGGCCGGGAGCGCAGCGATTGGCGGTCACCTCCGGCGGCACCATCCCGGATCGTGGGTTGTTCACCGTCATGACCCCCGGTGGTGCTGACGGGGTGGGCTCGCGCGTCGGTGAACTCGACGAGGAGATGGTCTACGAGTCCAGGGTGGGCGACACGTTCCTGCTGGGTTCGACATCGTGGAAGATCGTCGACATCACCCACGACCGGGTCATCGCGCAGCCCGTGCCCGGCGAGCCGGCTCGGATGCCGTTCTGGAAGGGCGACGCGCCGGGACGCCCACTGGAGTTGGGGCGAGCGCTGGGCGCGTTCGTCCGTGAGCTCAGCTCCACCGAGACCGACGCAGCGCGCAGCCGCATCGAGGGTATCGGGCTGGACAGCTGGGCTGCCGACAACCTGCTGTCTTATCTGCGCGAGCAGCGTGAGGCCGCGGGGCACATACCCAACGACCGCACGGTGGTGGTGGAGCGCTTCCGCGATGAGCTCGGTGACTGGCGAATGGTGGTGCACTCCCCATTCGGCGCGCAGGTCAACGGCCCGTGGGCACTGGCGATCAGCGCCCGGCTGCGGGAGCGCCGCGGCGTCGAGGCGCAGGTGGCCAGCGCCGACGACGGGATCGTGTTGCGGCTGCCGGACGCGCTGGACGCCGAGGGCGCCGAAGTACTTCCCACCGCTGAGGACGTGCTGTTCGATCCGGACGAGGTGGACCAGGTCGTGATCGACGAGGTGGGCGGCTCGGCGCTATTCGCCTCGCGGTTTCGTGAATGCGCCGCGCGATCGCTGCTGCTGCCCCGCCGCGATCCGAAGCGCCGCACGCCGCTATGGCAGCAGCGGCAGCGTTCGGCCCAGCTGCTAGCCGTCGCATCGAAATACGAACAGTTCCCGGTGGTACTGGAGGCGATGCGGGAGTGCCTGCAGGACGTCTATGACCTCCCTGGACTGCGTGAACTCATGTCTGACGTGCGGGCCCGGCGGATCCGGGTGGTAGAAGTCGCGACCCGGTCGCCGTCCCCGTTCGCCCGCAGCTTGCTGTTCGGGTACGTGGGGATGTTCCTCTACGAGCTGGACGCCCCGCTCGCCGAGCGCAGGGCCGCAGCACTCGCGTTGGACTCCACGCTGCTGGCCGAGTTGCTCGGCTCCGAGGCGATCCGCGAGCTGCTCGACCCAGAGGTGCTTCTGGAGATCGAGGCGCAGTTGCAGCGCCTGGATCCCGATCGGCAGGCTCGGGACCTGGAGGCCACCGCGGACCTGCTGCGTACGCTCGGCGACCTCGCCGAATCCGAGGCCGCGCAGCGTGGGGCGACCCCGGACTGGCTCGCCGAACTCGGCTCAGCCCGGCGGGCGATCATGGTCCGGATTGCCGGCGAGCACCGTTGGATCGCGATCGAGGACGCTGGGCGTGTTCGTGACGCGTTGGGCGTGGCGCTGCCGGTCGGCGTGCCTGAGGCGTTCACCGAGCCGGTCGCCGATCCGCTAGGGGATCTGCTCCTGCGGTATGCCAGGTCTCACGGGCCGTTCACGGCAGCCGCGGCCGCAACTCGCTTCGGGCTCGGGGTCGCCGTGGTGGCCGCAGCGCTGGATCGGATGACTGCGTTCGGAACGTTGGTCCGAGGTGAGCTTCGCCCGGTCGAGCTGTGCCCAGGTGAGCACTGCGGTGGCACGGAATATTGCCATGCAGAGGTGCTACGGCGGGTGCGGCGTGCGTCGCTGGCCCGCTTGCGGGCCGAGGTGGAGCCGGTCGAGCAGGCTGCTCTGGGTCGGTTCCTGCCGGCTTGGCATGGGATCGGCTCGTGGGAGATGTCCAGCACAGAGCCGGCGCGGCGGCTGCGCAGCGCGCCCACACCGGAGGACGTGCTCGGGGTAGTGGCGCAGCTGGCCGGAGCGCCGGTGCCCGCCAGCGCGGTGGAATCGCTGCTGCTCCCGGCCAGGCTTCCGGGCTACTCCCCCGCTCTGCTTGATGAGCTCACCATTTCTGGTGAAGTGAGCTGGATCGGGTGCGGGTCGCTACCTGGAGGCGACGGGTGGATCGCGCTGGCCCCCACCGACCTGGCCGATCTGGTGCTGCCCGAGCCGGATGAACAGCCCTCACTCACTCCGATACACCGCGGTGTGCTGCGTGCTCTGGGCTGGGATCCAGCCGGGGGTTCGGCCGCGGCTGGCGCGTTGTTCTTTCGTCAGCTCGCCGACCGGGCCGGTCAATACCTGCTCGCTGACGGAGAACCGGCACCCGGCGACGCCGACGTGGTAGCCGCGGTATGGGACCTCGTGTGGGCCGGATTACTGACGAATGATTCGCTGGCGCCGGTGCGAGCGCTGGTGTCCGGTCGCTCGCCCGCGCACCGGCCGCGCCGGTCCGCGCCGCGCGGAAGATACGCGCGCATGCGCGCGGCGCGGCCGCCGATGCCCCACCGCGCCGGTCCGCCGACGGCCGCGGGGCGCTGGTCGCTCTCGCCGGTGCCCTTACCGGCCATGTCATCGCCGATGCCCGCACCGGCCATGTCACAGCCGTCGCTGCCGCCTTGCGACCCGACCCGCCGGGCACACGCACGGGCCGAGACATTCCTCGAGCGTCACGGAGTACTCACTCGAGGCGCTTTGGACACCGAACGAGTCGCCGGTGGGTTCGCCGGGATCTACAAGGTGCTGCGAGCGATGGAGGAGTCCGGCCGGTGCCGGCGCGGATACGTCGTCGAGGGACTCGGCGCTGCGCAGTTCGCCATTCCGGGCGCCGTCGACCGGCTGCGCGCCACCGGCCAACCCGTTGAAGGCCGCGCGGCCACGGTGGTTCTCGCCGCCACTGACCCCGCCCAACCCTACGGGGCTGCGCTGCCGTGGCCGCCGACCGTGGGCGATGTGCGACATCGACCTGGGCGTAAGGCCGGAGCGCTGGCGGTGCTCGTCGACGGTGCCGCGGTCCTCTACATCGAACGCGGTGGCCGGTCGTTGCTGTCGTTCACTGACAACACCGACACCTTGCGCGCCGCTGTCGACGCTCTCGCCGGCGCGGTCGCGCAGGGTTGGTTGGGGTCGCTCTCCATAGAACGCGCCGACGGCGAATCGGCACTGGGATCTGCGCTGGCCGAGTTGCTTCGCGACGCTGGATTCCGCGCCACGCCCCGCGGACTGCGGTTGCGCGCCTGACGCAGCGGGGTCGGCTCATTGGGTGGCAGGCCGCAAGATAGTCCAGAGATGGGCGACCGCTTCCTGGTCACCGGAAATCCGGACCGACTGATCAGGAAGGCGTCCCCACGACCAGAGGTACACGGACATGGGGTCGCCGCTGACCATGGCATCCGCAGACCGGGCATCGGCCTCATTCACCCGCCGGGCGGTGGAACGACCGCGCTCGAAGATCGCCAGCCAGCGCCGTTGCGCTGCCGCCAGTGCAACGGCGCCCTGACGCGGCGAAGACATCCGCAGCTCACCGAGGCGGTGACCGAACCAGAGGAACAACAGCTCGTCAATGCCGTCCAGGGCCACGTCCGGGTCGATGGGACTTACCGGACCGCCAGCCGCTGCTTGTACATCGACCCGGTGCACGGTGGTCTCGTGTGCCATCCGACGTCGCCAGAAACCGTGGGTGCGATCGGCCGGCCACCATGTGTCGCACGGTTGCGCGGGATCGTGCAGGCGCAGTTCCTCGAGTAACTCCTGCAGGCCGATCCGTACGAAATCCACCAGATCGCCGTCCGCTGGCGATCGCTGCCAGTGCTCGGGTCGATGGCCATCGCGCACCCATAGCCGGGCCACCCGATGCACACTGCCCACATGCCGCAGGGTCTTTTCCAGAGTGAGATCGGGACAACCGGGTACCTCAGCCTGGGCCGCAACCGGTAAGGCTGAAGCCGCTGTATCAAGGATCAATTCGCCCTCTATCCCGATCACGTCGAGCAGCCGGCCGTAGTCGATGAGTGACCGCGGAGCCGTCATCGGAGCGTCCTCGTCGCCGACCGCCACGCGAGGGTCAAGAACTGACCGGACTGGCGCACCATGTCATCGGCGTCGCGGTGTGTCACGAGGCGATATACGCCGGCCTCGGCGGCGGCCCGGGTGACGGACGCGGCGGCGAAAAACGCCGCCCACTCCGCGAGTTCGGGCGCAACGGTGCTGAGCAACTTCCATGCACTGGTCGGCGCCGCGCGGCGGCGCGGCCGGGCCCGCGCTGCAAGCACGGCGGCCGCCCCGCGTAGCGCCGCAAGGTGCGCCTGGACGTAGCGTTCTACGGGGTGTGTGGCGTACTCGGCGTCGATGAGCGCCTGCCGAGCTTGCTCGATCAGGGCACGGGCGCTGGGCGGGCACTGATCGTCGCTGTCTGGGTCCCAGTGGCCGAGGCCGTCATATCGCGGTCCAATGGGTGGAGTGAGCGAAGCAATAGCAGGCACGTCGGCCTCCTCGTGGGGAGTCGTATTGGGGACATGGATCGACTCCGCCGTGGGGAAGCCGGCGGAGTCCGGCGGCGACGCGCTTCCCCCGCGCCACCACCGGACCCGTGTTCGAACATACGTTCGACGTGGTCCAGGTTAACCCCTAGAGCCGCGGGTGCGTCAAGAGCCAATCTGAGAAAGTCGGCAGGTCCGGGCCTGCCGTGGTGTCATGGGAGTGGTGCACCCTGCCGACGCCACCGTTTCGCAGGGCCCGGCCCAACACAGGAGGTCGGCGGTGACCGCAATGCCCGCCCGCGAGCCAGCGCGGCTGACCGAACTGACCGCCGCGCAGTTGCGCGAGCGGCTCGACGAAGCACTGCACATCTACGTCACCGCGATGCGCTACCCGCCCGGCACGGCGGGACATCGCAGGCCGATGTGGCTGGAGCACATGCTGCGGGCAGGCTGGTTGTGTATCGCCGCCTTCGAAGGCGAGGCCCTCGTCGGAATCGGTTATGGTTATCGCGGCGCGCCTGGGCAATGGTGGCACGATGAGGTGCACCGCGGGTTGAGAATGATCGATCCGGCGGCTGCGGAACGTGAGCTCGCCGACTACTTCGAATTGACCGAGTTGCACGTGCACCCCGACGCCCAGGGCAAGGGCATCGGCGCGGCTCTGCTCACCGAATTGCTATCCAGGGTGGACGCTCCTCAAGTGTTGCTGTCCACTCCCGAGGGCCCGACCAGGGCGTGGCGGCTATACCGCCGGTTCGGGTTCACCGACTTGCTGCGTCATTACCACTTCACCGGAGATGCCCGAGACTTCGCCGTGCTGGGCCGCACGCTGCCACTCTAGGCACCGGGTTGGTGGCAGTACGGGGTCGGTGGCAGTAAAAGACGCCGGTCAGGTGAGTTGCGGCACTTGATGGGCGACCAACTGAACCGGGACGCCGTGGTGGCCGAACCGGGGCAAGTGTCGGCACGTACTACGCCTATCGTCGGCATGCAAGTGAGCGCGGCCCGGCTACCTGGCGCCGTCCCGAGGATCGCAGGAGGTTCGATGGCGCAAGGCAATGCGCTTCCAGTCAGCGCTCGCGCTCGAACCCGATTGCTCGAGAAACGGCCGGAAGACCGGCCGGTTCATTCACTCGACGACGGCCTGGAGGCCGAAGTACATCGC
>JBHELN010000409.1:0-5669 GCA_046263115.1 Pseudonocardiaceae bacterium
ATTCCGCTGGAGCGGGCGGTGCAGCAGGGCGCCGACACGGTGTGGGTGTTGCACGTCGGGCGCCTCGAGGAGGCGCTGGTGGTACCACGCTTTCCTTGGGAGGTGGGCTTCGTGGTGTTCGAGATTGCTCGCCGGCACCGATTCCACACCGATCTCGGCCGGGTACCAGACGGCGTGACTGTGCACGTGTTGCCGACGGGTCAGCCGCAACGGCGGGCCGCTACGTGGTCGAACCTGCGCTACCGCGATCGCCGGCGTATCGATCAGCGCGCCCAACGAGCTTACGACGCTACGCGCGCCTACCTGGCCGGCTTGCCATGACCGCGCTGCGCCGGGCGGTGATCGTGCCGACGGTCATCATCTTGGAGATCTTGATCCTGATATACGCGCCGCTGCTGCTGGTCGTCGCCGGGCTGGTGGCAGCCGGGACCGGCTCGACGCGACCGGTGCGCAGCACCGCCCTGGTGGTGGCCTACGCGGGCATCGAGCTGTCGACACTGTGGCGCCTGATCCGGCGCGACGAACCCGATTGGCATGCTGTCCTGCGTGACGTCCTCGCCCGCGCCTACGCCGCGGTACGAGCAATCCTCGACGTCCGGCTCGTGCTCGAAGATGGATCCGTCACGCGCGAACAGGTCACGGCCACCGGCAATGGCTTGCTCGTTCTGGCCCGGCATTGCGGACCCGGCGACTCGCTGTTCATCGCCTGGCTGCTGGTGGTGCACTACCAATTGCGGCTGCGTGTTGTGCTGAAGTCCACGCTGCGGCTGGAGCCCACCCTCGACTTGGCCGCCGATCACCTGCCGTTGTGCTTCGTGGGCCACCGCGGGCCCCGTGCTCGCAGCAGGATTCACGACCTCGCGGCCGCGATGTCTCCGGGCGACGCGTTGCTGCTGTTTCCCGAGGGGGCCAACTTCAGCTGGCCGCGATGGCGCCGCGCGGTGTCGTCGCTTTCCGAGGCCGGCGCCCACGGCGCCGCACGTCGTGCTCGCCGCCGTACCTACACCCTCCCACCACACCGTGGTGGCGCGGCGGCGGCGCTGATGGGATCCCCCACTGCCGACGTGCTCCTGCTTGCCCACACCGGCTTCGCCCCCGATGGTCGTGGCCGGCCGTGGTGGCGGCTTCCGGTGCACCGCGAACTGATCGTGCGCACCGTGTTCGCACCGGCGGCGACTGTGCCTCGCGACCGCGAAACGTTGGCCGGCTGGCTCGACGACGCCTGGGCACAGGTGGACAGCTGGGTGCACAGCCACGCCGCACCGCCCGCGCCGTTAGACCCCTGACAATCTGGGATTCAGGCGCTGCTAGCGGGGGTATTCGGGTTGTGTGGCTGTTCTGAATGTGTTGATCGACCGGGACCCCAAGCAGGTGTGGGATGTGCTCAGTGACGGCTGGGCGTACGCGGAGTGGGTCGTCGGCACCAAGGACATTCGCGAGGTCGATCGAGACTGGCCGGCGGAGGGTGCGCAGATCCACTACACGGTGGGAATTGGCGCCTGGACGGTCGAGGATGTCACCACGGTGCGGTTGGTCGAGACGGGGCGTCGGTTGGAACTGGAGGCCAACGCGGGGTGGGTGGGCAGCGCGCGGGTATCGATCTCACTGCTGCCGTGGGGTACCGGCCAGACCTTGGTGATCATCGATGAGCACCCGCTCACGGGCCCGGGCGCGCGTATGCACTCCGCGATGGCGGACATCCTGCTGGGATTCCGCAATCGGCGGATGATGCGCTCGCTGGCGCGGGTGGTTCACCAGCGGCACCCGTGAGGACCCGTGAGTGGCGATGCGAGCTGCAGCTCGCATCGCCAGTCACGGGTCCTCACTTGCCGATGGCACGCCGAGCGCCGGCTGCGGCGAGGTGTTGAGCGTGTGCGCGGGCACCGCGCAGCGCCGCCCGCGCCGCATTGGCGCCGCAGGCGCCGTGCACCGCACCGCCGGGGTGCGCGGATGACGAGGCCAGATACAAACCGGCGATCGGGGTTTCGGGCCGTCCCAGCCCGGGCGTCGGTCGGAACACCAGCTGCTGGTGCACCGCGGTGGTGCCGCCGTTGATAGCGCCGCCGACGAGATTGGCGTTGCTGGCCTGAAATTGGTTCGGCGCGGTGATCCGCCGCGCGATCACCAGCTTCCGCAGCCCCGGGGCGAAGCGCTCGAGCTGCCCCTCCAGGCGGTCGGCGAACGCCTCCCGTTCCCGCTCATCCCAGGATCCGGTCAAGTCGCCACCGGCATCGCCGCGGACCTGGCGCGGCACGTGCGTGTAGGCCCACAGCGATTCCGTGCCTGCCGGGGACCGGCACGGGTCCGCCGTGGTCATCTGCCCGACGAGCAGGAACGGGTGCGCCGGCACCCGCCCGGTGGAGATCTGCGCCGCGTAGTCACTCATCTCATCTAGGCTGCCGGCGACGTGCACGGTGCCCGCTCCGGCGACGCCGCCTGCTTGCCACGGCACCGGCCCGCGCAACGCCCAGTCGACCTTGAACGTCGAGTAATCCCATTGAAAACGGCGCATATCGTCGCGCAGTCGCGCCGGCAGGTACTCCCAATCGACCAGGTCGCCGTAGAGCTGGGTGGCCGCCGTGGCGGCGAGTACCGCCCGGCGGGCTGGGATCTCATCACCCGAGCCGGTGCGGACCGCGACGGCGCGTCCCCGGCGTACCACGATCTGGCGCACCGCATCCCCGCACCGCACGCTGCTGCCCCGCACCTTCAGGCGCCGCACCATTGCCCCGGTGAGCTGCCCCGATCCCCCTTCCGGCACTGGCCACCCATACTGGTGACCGAGCATGGCCAGCAGCCACCCGTACAGCGAACTGGCGGCGGTTTCCGGCGTCAGATCCGCGTGCAGCGCGCAGCCGGCCAGCAGTAGCGAGCCCGGACCGGTGAACTCCTCCTCAGTCAGCTTGCGCACCGGCAGCAGGCCGAACCGCATGAACCGCAACAGCCCGGTCGGCCCCAGCGTCGCGGCCAACCGCAATCCGGAGCGCACCGGAGGGAACGGCACGAACAGCGCGTCCAGCAGGTGCGGCCCCAGCTTTTGCCACAGGCCGTACAGCCGCCGCCAGGCCGCACCGTCACCGGCGCCCAGGCCGTCCAGCGACGCGGCCGTGCGATCCAGGTCGCGAGACAGCACCGCGGCCCGTCCGTCCGGCAGCGGATGGGCGAGCACCTCCTTGGCGTGCGACCAGCTCAGCCCGTACTGCTCCAGTTGCAGCGACTGGATCGCCCTTGATGCGGCGGCCATCGGGTAAAAGGCGCTGCAGTGGTCGTAGACGAAACCCTCCGCCGGCCCCGGCCCACTGCGAACCCCACCGCCTGGATCGGGTTGCTCCTCGCAGACCACGACCGACCAGCCTGCGTCGGCCAGGATGTTAGCGGCCACCAGCCCGTTCGGGCCTGCGCCGATCACCACTGCGTCCGGTGTTCCCTGGTTGCTGCCTGCCATCATGTAGCGGGATACCCCACAGGCCGCCCCCCAACCAGACTGCTGCTGTTCGACCAGCTCATCGATTCGTGCTGTGCTCAGTGGGGTGGGGGAGAGTATTACTCTCGCCAAGCCTCTGCTAAGTGGGGCACCATACCCCTATGTGGGGAGTCGCTTTTGATGATCGATGTCACGCTACGGGCACAAGCGGGGATTCATACCCACCACGAGCGCCCACTGATCGTCCGATAAGGCGACGCTGCATGCTTGCCGTGGTGACGGCAATGGTGACCCTCTCGCCGGTGGCGTGTGCCTATAAGGGGCTCAGCATGCCCCCGGCCGACGCGGTCACTCTCCATGGTGAGGGCTCGCTCGCCCCGGCTTCACGTTCCTCGACGGCCGACACGTACAACCCGGCACTGGCACCGGCCGGTGCCCGGTTGTCGGCCACCATGACCCCATCGGGCCACACCACTACGGCGGAGTTGACGGTCTCCGGGATGCTGCCCAACCGGGGCTACGCGGTGCATGCGCACACCAATGTCTGTGGCGACACGGGTGCCGCGGCTGGGCCGCACTACCAGAACCGGATCGATCCCGCGGCCACCCCGCAAAAACCGTCGAGTGATCCGGAATTCGCCAATCCGCGCAACGAAGTCTGGCTGGACGTGCGCACTGACGCCACCGGTTCCGGCACGGCACGCACCACGGTGCCGTTCGTCTTCACCGACCGTGGACCCGGTTCGATCGTGGTGCACGAGGCGATGGAGACGGCGACCGCTCCAGGTAAGGCGGGGCAAGCGGGGGCGCGGATCGCCTGTGTCACCCTGGCTCCCGAGGGCGGAACGCAGGGCGTGCACCCCTTGAGCTAGCCGCCGGACCGATCACCTGTTAACCGTGGTCGGGGGCGCGGTGGTCGGTCGCATGCAACACTTCGGTGACCAGCCGCCGCAGCGTGATCAGCCCGGCCGGCCAGCACCTATGGTGGCCAAAGGACCGGTCATCCGCGAAGGGCGGCCAGCATGGGCAGCGACGTTAAGCACGGGCACGGCCATGGCCGGTGGCATCGGCTGTCACATCTGGTCACGCCGCATTCGCACGACAGCGCGGACAAGGTCGATCCGGCGATGGAGACTTCCCGCGATGGGATGCAGGCGCTGTGGATCTCCCTCGCCGTCCTCGGCGTCACCGCCGCCCTGCAGGCGTTAGTGGTCGCATGGTCCGGGTCGGTGGCGCTGCTGGGCGACACGCTGCACAACGTCGCCGATGCGTTGACGGCGGTGCCGTTGGGGATCGCCTTCGTACTCGGTCGCCGGGCGCCGACCCGGCGCTACACCTACGGCTTCGGTCGCGCGGAGGATCTGGCCGGCATCGTGATCGTCGTGGTGATCGCGGCCTCGTCGGCGCTGGCCGGTTACCAGGCGATCCAGCGGCTGCTGCATCCCGCGGACGTGTCCCACCTGCTCGCGGTCGCCGCGGCAGCGCTGGTCGGGTTCATCGGTAACGAGACGGTCGCCCGCTACCGCATCCGGGTCGGCCGGCGGATCGGCTCCGCGGCGCTGGTCGCCGACGGGCTGCACGCCCGCACCGACGGGTTCACCTCACTGGCGGTGCTGCTCGGCGCGGGCGGGGTCGCCATCGGCTGGTGGTGGGCCGATCCGGTCGTCGGCTTGGCCATCACCGCCGCGATCCTCCTGGTGCTCAAAGACGCCGCCCGCGAGGTATACCGGCGGCTCATGGACGCGGTCGATCCCGCGCTCGTGGACCAGGTCGAGGACACGTTGCGGTCCACGTCCGGCGTCGTCGACGTCGGCGCCGTCCATTTGCGCTGGATCGGTCATCGCCTGCGCGCCGAATGCGACGTCGCGGTGCCCGCCGAGCTGACGGTCGCGGCTGCACACGCCATCGCCGTGGAGGCCGAGCACCGGCTCATTCACGCGGTTCCACGGCTGATGTCGGCCATCGTGCATACCGATCCGTACAGCAGCGACGGCGCCGATCACCACGCCGACCTCGCCCACCACCGAAGAGCCGCTTGCGGGTTCGAGCATTGACACGAAGAACCGCTTGCGGGTTCGAGCATTGACACGAAGAACCGCTTGCGGGTTCGAGCATTGACACGAAGAACCGCTTGCGGGTTCGAGCATTGATACGGCCGCCCGATACTGCGATCAGTCCAGCACCGGCTTGACGTCCACAATGGGTGTTGCGTTGAGCGCTTCGAGGTTGCGCACGAGGACTCTGG
>JBHELN010000410.1:0-4297 GCA_046263115.1 Pseudonocardiaceae bacterium
CGGGGGCGGTCTGATCGCCGGCGGGTCCAGCTCCGGCTCGGCCGTCGCGGTGGCCGCTGGTCTGGTCAGCTTCGCTCTGGGCACTGACACCGCCGGCTCGGGACGGGTGCCGGCCGCGATGAACGGGATCGTCGGCTGCAAACCGACCCGCGGCCTGATCAGCACCACCGGTGTGGTGCCGGCGTGCCGCTCGCTGGACTGCGTGAGCATATTGACGGCCAATGTGGCCGACGCAGCCGCGGTGCTGGCCGTGACCACCGGGCCTGACCCTCACAACCCCTGGTCACGGCTCGTGAGTGGGGATGCGAGCGCAAGCTCGCATCCCCACTCACGAGCCCGGTTGGCCCAGCCAACCGAGCTGGATTGCGACGCCGCGATGCGCGACGCGTTCGACGCCGCAGCAGCCCGCGCCGCCACCCATACCGGCGACCTGGTGCCGACCGTGATCGACCCACTACTGGAGGCCGGCCAGCTGCTCTACCACGGACCGTGGGTCGCCGAGCGGCTGGCCGAGCTGGAGACATTCTTCGCGCGACACCCCGACGACGTGCTGCCGATCATCCGGCAGGTCATCGAGGAGGGCCGGCGGTTCACCGCCGCGGACACGTTCCGCGCCTGGCACCGGCTCAAGGAGCTGCAGCACTGGACCGATCAGCTCTGGCGCCGCACCGACCTGCTGATCATGCCTACCGTGCCGACCACGTTCACCGTCGATGAGATCGCCGAGGAACCCGTACAGCGCAACATGGTGCTCGGCCGCTTCACCCAGTTCGTCAACTTGCTCGATCTCGCGGCGATCACCGTGCCGGCCGGTCAGACCAGTGATGGGCGACCGGCCAGCGTCACGTTGATCGGTCCCGCGTTCTGTGAGCCCCTGCTGCTGTCCGTCGCAACCCGGCTGACCGACCCGTAGGAGACGATCATGACCCGCACCCTCGCGCGCCTCGCGGCCATCGGCCCAGTCGCCGCCGACCCGTACCCGTGGCCCTACGACGGCACTGTCACCACCGACCGGGTCGCACTGATCTGCATCGACTGGCAGGTCGATTTCTGCGGGCCCGGCGGCTACGTCGACCGGATGGGTTACGACATCGAACTGACCCGGGTCGGCCTGCCCGGCGCGGCACGGATGCTGGGCCACGCCCGGTCCACCGGGATGCTGGTGATCCACACCAGGGAGGGCCACTCGCCCGACCTGTCCGACCTGCCGGCCAACAAGCGGTGGCGCTCGGCGCGGATCGGTGCCGAGATCGGCGGTCCCGGGCCGCAGGGCCGGATCCTGGTCCGCGGCGAGCCAGGCTGGGAGATCGTGTCAGAGGTGGCGCCGCTGCCCGGCGAGGTCCTGATTGACAAGCCGGGCAAGGGCGCGTTCTACGCCACCGGACTGGATCTGGTGTTGCGCACCAGGGGCATCACGCACATCGTGCTGACCGGCATCACTACGGATGTCTGCGTGCACACCACCATGCGCGAGGCCAACGACCGGGGCTACGAGTGCCTGGTGCTGTCCGACTGCACCGGGGCCACTGAGCTGGGCAACCACACCGCGGCACTGCGGATGGTGACCATGCAGGGCGGGGTCTTCGGCTGCGTCGCCACCTCCGAGTCGGTCCTCGCCGCCACCACCACCGGCGGAACTGATGACAACTGACCAGCTCACCGTGCTCGCCGACCCCGGACCGTTCCGTTTCGAGTCGGCACACGCCGCCCTAGTGGTCATCGACATGCAGCGTGACTTCGTCGAACCCGGGGGTTTCGGCGAGACGTTGGGCAACGACGTCAGCCTGCTGCGGGCGGTAATCCCGCCGCTGACGCGGGTGCTGACGGCCAGCCGGGCGGCCGGGATGACTGTCATCCACACCCGGGAGGGGCACCGACCGGATCTGACCGACTGCCCGCCGGCCAAGCTGCACCGCGGCAACCCCACGCTTCGCATCGGCGATACCGGTCCCAACGGCCGGATCCTGATCCGCGGCGAATACGGCCACGACATCATCGACGAACTGGCGCCACGCGCCGGCGAGGTCGTCATCGACAAGCCGGGCAAGGGCTCGTTCTATGCCACCGACCTGCATGAACTGCTGGCCGTCGCAGGCGTCACCAGCCTGGTCGTCACCGGCGTCACCACAGAGGTGTGCGTGCACACCACGGTCCGGGAGGCCAACGACCGCGGCTACGAGTGCCTCGTGCTATCCGACTGCGTCGGCTCCTACTTCCCCGAATTCCAGCAAGCCGGGCTGGCGATGATCGCCGCCCAGGGGGGCATCTTCGGCTGGGTCGCCCCCTCGGGGGCCTACCTCCACGCCCTGACGAATGGAGTTGATCAGCAATGAGCATCCAAGCCGGCAGGCGGCTGCCGTGGTGGGTCGGCGGCGACCTCAACGCGGCATTCGGTCTCGGGTTCAACGTGCTGGTCAACGTGCTGGTGCTGACGTCACTGTGCGTCGGTGTCGTGCAGATCCCGCAAGCCGCGGTGTTCGGGGTCATCCTGCCTGCGTTGGGGATCCAGCTGCTGATCGGTAACGGGTACTACACGTTCCTGGCACGGCGGCTGGCCCGCCGGGAGAACCGCAGCGCCGTGTGCGCGATGCCGTATGGCCCGAGCGTGCCGCACATGTTCATCGTCACCTTCGTGATCATGCTGCCGATCTTCTTGGTCACCAAGGATCCGATCCGGGCCTGGGAGGCCGGACTGGCCTGGTCGTTCATCATCGGACTGATCGTGCTGGTCGGCGCGTTCGTCGGCCCCCACGTCCGCCGGCTCACCCCGCGGGCGGCGCTGCTCGGAACCCTGGCCGGTATCTCGATCGCGTTCATCTCGATGCGCCCGGCGGCGCAGATGTGGCAAGCCCTGTGGATCGCACTGCCGGTGTTCGCCATCATCGTGATCGGCTTTTTCACCGGCCGTAAGCTGCCCGGGAACATCCCGATCGGGTTGGCCGCGCTGCTGGTCGGTACCGCCATCGGCTGGATCGGCGGCTACATGTCCGCCCCGGACGTCGTCGCAGCCGCCAAAGACGTCGCCATCGGCCTGCCGACCTTCAATCTGGGTCGGCTGAGCCACGGCCTGTCTGCTGTGACGCCGCTGCTGGCCACCGCGATCCCACTGGGCATCTACAACTTCTGTGAGGGCATGACCAACGTGGAAAGCGCCGCGGTCGCCGGGGACGACTACAACCTGCGCAGCGTGCTGCTCGCCGACGGCACCGGTGCGGTGGTCGGCGCCGCGCTAGGCAGCCCCTTCCCGCCCGCCGTCTACATCGGGCACCCAGGCTGGAAGGAGGCCGGTGGCCGGACCTCCTATTCACTGGCGTCCGGTGTGGTGATCGCGCTGATGTGCTTTCTGGGCCTGTTCGGCCTGCTCGGCGCCCTGATCCCGCTGCCCGCCATCGTGCCGATCCTGCTCTACATCGGACTGCTGATCGGCGCGCAGGCGTTCGTGTCGGTGCCCAAAGCACATGCGGTGGCGGTTGTACTGGCGATCGTCCCCAATGTCGCGGCCTGGGCGACCGGTCAGATCGACAACGTGCTCAGTGCGGCCGGCACCAGCGCCACCAAGGTCGGTACCGACGCGCTGGCCAAGGCCGGGGTGGTCTACGACGGCCTCAAGACCCTCGGCGGTGGGGCGATCCTGGCCGGCATGCTGCTCGGTGCGATCGCCGCCTTCCTGATCGACAAGCGCTACTACTGGGCCGCCGGGTACTGCGTAACCGGGGCGGCGCTGTCATTCATCGGCCTGATTCACGGCGAGCAGGTCGCCTGGGCGGCCAGCCCCGGGGTCGCGCTCGGCTACCTGTTCGCGGCGCTGGTCTGCCTGGCCTTCTCCCTCGGCAGCGTGCCCGCACCCGGAGTGCTGGCCGACGAGCACCTTGCAGCACGGACCCCGATCCCGCAGCATCCTGCGCCCACTGAGGTCGCCACCGAGCCCGCCCACTGACCGCGTGTCGCGCCGTGGTGCATGGTGTGTCGCTGCCGCCATGTCCTGCATGGACACTGGCTTGGGATGCACAACGCAGGCGGGTAACCATCGAACGATCGGTGCGTCAAGCGTGCGCGAACACGGTGATCCGGGCTCCGGACTCATCCGCCGCGACCTGCTGCGCGGCGCGGCCCATCGGCCCGAGGCAGTGAGCCAATAACAAGAGCTATCGCCAAGCCGATTCCGCGTCAAGCTGCCAACATTGCGAGCATGGACAGCGCACTGGAGCAGCTTGCGGCAGCGCACGGGGTGGCGACGTGGTACCGGGATGCGCGACGCCAGCGGGTGGACGTCGACCCCGACGTGGTGCGCCGGATC
>JBHELN010000411.1:0-3313 GCA_046263115.1 Pseudonocardiaceae bacterium
GTGTCCGCACCCAACCGCCGGACCCGCGCCGCCACCGCCGCCGTACCCACGTGCACAATCACCTGCTTCGCCATAGAGCCATACCGGGGCGAAGAGGGCCCCGTAAACCCGGATATGCCTCCATGTCGGGATGGTGGGGCGGAGCGGGATAGGCGGACATCAACGACAGGGGTAGTTAAGAATGCTGCGGGAGTGAGCAGGGCGGTGCCGCGGTGCACGGACTCGCGGGGCACGCCTCGCAGGTTCACCGCAACCCGGGCCACCGCGCTTACCGACTCGGCGGATTCGCCGAGTGACTGCAGTCCCCGTACCACCACGCGCCGGCCCCCGGGCGCCAGCTCCAGTTCGTCGCCGACGCGCAGGGTTCCGGCGGCCAAGGTGCCGGTGACCACGGTGCCAGCGCCCCGGATGGTGAACGCCCGATCGACCCACAGCCGGACATCAGCGTCGACGTCCGGCGCGGGCAGCCTGGCGACCAGCTCACCCAATGCTGCGCGCAGCTCATCCAGCCCAGCCCCGGTGGCGCCCGAGACGCAGACCGCCGGGATCCGTCCCAGTGTCGACTCCGCCAGGTACTCCAGTGCCTCGTCGCGGGCCAACTCCGGGTCCAGCAGATCGCTGCGGGTCACCGCCAGCAGACCATGCCGGACGCCGAGGGCGTGCAGTGCTTCCAGATGTTCGGCCGACTGCGGCATCCAGCCCTCGTCGGCGGCGACCACGAACAGCACCGCCGGCACCGGGCCGATCCCGGCGAGCATGTTCGGGACGAACCGCTCGTGCCCAGGCACGTCGACGAAGGCCACGGTCGGTCCGGCCGGCAGGGTCGTCCAGGCGAAACCCAGGTCGATGGTCATGCCGCGGCGGCGTTCCTCCGCCCACCGGTCGGGTTCCATCCCGGTCAGCGCACGCACCAGGGTGGATTTGCCGTGATCGACGTGACCCGCGGTGGCTACGACATGCATCCCAGCACCGCGTTGCGCAAGGTGGTGTCCTGCTCGGCGGGCAGCGCGCGCAGGTCGAGCAGGCAGCGGCCGTGCTCGACACGGCCGAGAACCGGTGGCGTGCCGGCCCGCAGCAGAGTGGCGAAGTGCGGCGGCAGGCTGACCGCGGCGCTGTCCAGGATCATTCCCGGCGCGCCGCCCCCGCCCACGGTCGCCTGTGACGCGACCGCGGCAGCGTCGATACCGCGCGCGGCCAGCGCGGTCGCGATCGCCGTCGCTCGCCGGTGCAGCTCGGCGGGGTCGGCGGCGAGCGCTTCGGCGGTGGGCGTCTCCGGCCCCCGCAAGGTGGCTTCCAAAGCGGCGAAGGTCAGCTTGTCGACCCGCAACGCTCGAGCCAGCGGGTGCCGGCGCAAGGCTGTCACCAGCTCGGCCGCGCCCAGCAACAGGCCGGCCTGCGGTCCGCCGAGCAGCTTGTCGCCGCTGGCGGTGACCAGGTCGGCGCCTTGGGCCAAGGTGGTGGCGGCATCGGGCTCTTCGGGCAGCTCTGGGTGCGGTGCGAGCAGCCCGGAGCCGATGTCGGCGACCACCGGAACGCCCAGCCCAGTCAGTTCTTTGATCGGTACCGAGGAGGTGAACCCGGTGATGCGGAAGTTCGAAGGGTGCACCTTGAGCACAAAGCCGGTCTGTGGCCCGACCGCCGCTACATAATCCCCACGGGTGACCCGGTTGGTGGTGCCCACCTCGCGCAGCCGGGCCCCGGTGGATTCCAGCAGTTCAGGAATGCGGAACCCGTCGCCGATCTCCACCATCTCGCCGCGGGACAGCACGATCTCGCGGCCGGCCGCCAGCGCGGTGGCGGCGAGCACCAGTGCGGCGGCGCCATTGTTCACCACGTGCACCGCCGCGGCTGCGGGCACCGCTTCGGCCAGCGCGGCCAGCGCCCCGGCTCCCCGGCGGCCACGCCCGCCGGTGGCCAGGTCGAGTTCGACGTCGGTGGTACCGGCCGCCAGGTTGAGCGCTGTCAGCGCCGCCGCGGACAGTGGTGCCCGGCCCAGGTTGGTGTGCAGGAGCACCCCGGTCGCGTTGAGCACCGGGCGCAGGCTCGTGGCGGTGTCGGGCAAGGCGGCCAGCACGTCCGCGACCACTGCATCCGGCGCCAATGTGCCCTCGCGCACCCGCTGCTGCGCCGCGGCCACCGCCTGCTTCACCTGCCGCCGGCCCAGCCGTCGAGCTGCGGCCTTGACAGCCGGATCAGCCAGCACCGCATCGGTGCGCGGCACCTGCCGGCGGACGTCCATGGCCCGCACGCTAACCCCTCAGTTCTGGCCCGAACCCGGAGTCCGCCACAGCGCAAGATCCTACGCTCCCTGCCAGGACCACGTCGTGAACTCGACGGCACCGACATCCACGTCGCTGAAAACGTCGGTGGCGCCGAGTTCGACGCGCATCTACGCGGGTGCCCTTACCCGAGTGGTAAGGCAACGTCGAGAGCCATCAACATCACCTGATATGGATTCCAGGCCGACATGGTGAAATAGACGCGTGCGCCGTGGTCTGTCATACGAGTATGTTGAGGAATCTGATAGGGCCCATACATGCCCCCCAGGTCGGCGCTGCGATCTATACCGAAACCCTCCTGAGTATGATCTACGTTGGGCAGGTGCATGAACTTCCCGAGCCCGTCGTTCACCGAAAAGGCGATATCACCCACGGACCAGGGACCCCAAGGACGTTTCGCCCAGCGCATGACTATGCCGCCGACGGATTCCCTGTCGGCCGGCCAGTCTGCGTTGTAGAGACATGTCCAGGCCGTCAGTAGGGGATTCCAGCATACCGACAACTCGCCGACGCTACCCTCCCCGAACAGTGGAACTGCGGCTTCCTCGTCGCTGCTCCATTGTGGTTGGCTGATTCCGCCGGCATAAAAGAGGAAACCGCCCGGCTCGGCGAGCTTCGCGGCTGGTTTGATCGCGAGGTACACATCGCTTGAGCGGTAACGGCCGCTGCCGAAGACGACGAGCTGCGGACCGCTCCCGGGGAGTCCGTGGTCCTGGGCATCCACGATCGTGGCCGACACGTTGATCAACTTGTAACGAGACACCTCGTAAAGGAGCTCGAAGTCGATCCCGTCGTCGGATCGAGCCAGTACCGATCTTCCCATCAACGCGTAGATTCCTGTTTGTCGCGCGTCGGTGCTGAAAAAAACGTACATTTTGCCGTTCCAGCTTACCCCGTCGAGTGGTACATTGAAGCCGCCCTGCGGGATGCCTGGAACTAGTGGCGGTCTGGGCAGAAACGTTAATCCAAGACCATCGTCGGCCGTTTGGTCCGTAGAGAATGCAATGGAGTCGAGGTCGTCGTTGGGTGTACCG
>JBHELN010000412.1:0-2870 GCA_046263115.1 Pseudonocardiaceae bacterium
TACTGCCTAGGCCTGGGTTTGCCCTTCGTGGCGCTCGCGCTGGGCGCCCGGTGGGCGGTGCGCAGCGCGGGTTGGCTGCGCCGCCACATCTCGGCGGTGCACACGGCAGGTGGGGTGCTGCTGGTGGCCATCGGCGTCGCGTTGCTCACCGGGCTGTGGGGCGAGGTGATCGCCTGGCTCCGCGGCCCCCTCGCCGGGTTCACCATTCCCCTGTAGCGCACTCACCGGCTCAAATGGCCTGATTGTCGGTCGGAAAATGCACCGCTCCGACCAGGCCAGCAGACCCACTCGCCAACCGAGTCGTAGGCCAGAAGGTGGCGCGGATTGCGGTCGAGACGCAACAATCCCCGGCCCAGCAGCGTCCGCGCCGAACTGGTGGGCACCGCTAGTGCGCATTCTCGCTTCACAGACTAGCTACGTACGTAGATAGTAGATATCGCAGATAAAATCACGGCGGGCGACACGCCGAGGCGTGAAGCTGGGGGAACGCCAAGGATCGAGGCACTCAGCAGCGAGGAGCCCCGTCGATGGTTCGACTTGTCATCCCCGTGTCCGCCCATCCTGATACCGCCGCCGTGACTATGCCCCCGCTCCTGGTCATCGCCGGCGTGGGCGTGGTCGCCGTGGCCACCGTGGCCGGGGCGTGGGTGGCGCGCCGCGGGGGCCAGCACCAAGACGTCTGGTTCGGGGCGGCCGCCGGCGCCCTGCTCGTCATCGCCGTCTTTCACCTACTGCCCGACGCCTGGTCAGACGCGTCCGACGCTGGCATACCACCGTGGCTTGTACCCCTGGTGGCCCTGGCCTCCTTCTTACTGGCCGCGCTGATCAGCCGCGTGGGCTGTGCCTGCGAGGCCGACGAGCAGCAGGCCAGCAGGAATGGCCGCGGCACTGGCTGTGCATCGCTTCCTGGTAGGTGCCGCGCTTGCCTTAACAGGATCGATCACACTCGCGGTGGCCTTGGCAGCGCACGCCCTGGGTGAGGGCCTGGCAGTCGGTGCGCTGCTGGGCACCCGGCCGCGCCGGATGGCATGGTGGCTGGTCGCCATGTGCCTGGGCCCGGCCCTGGGCGCCGGGCTCACCGATGCTGTGTGGCGGTTGGAGACCGCCACACCCCTGCTGCTGGCCGTCGCCGTAGGAATCCTGGCCCAGGCCAGCCGGGTCAGCCTGCGGGCAGCCGTGCGTCAGCGCCCAGGTCGGTGGCTGCCGCCCCGCCCCGCCGCAGCGGCGGCGCTAGCCGCCGTGGTCGCCGCACTGGCGGTGCATATCACCGGCTGACTCACCGCGCTCCCGGCGATTGGGGTGTCCGTCCCCAGCGAGGGCGACATCGTCCGCGAGCCTTGCCCTTTGAAACGCGGTACGAGCTGCATAGATCAGCAGACGTCGGCCGGACCGGCGGATACGGCGTTCAGTCAGCGGCGTGCGGTGCGTCGTTCGACTATCCCTGCCGCAACCAGTCGGCCGTTTAATCCGTCACCGTGCGGCGTGGGCCCTGGGGTGGTCGAGATGGCGTACACCCGGTTGTCCGCACCCTGGAGACCCGCAGCGCCCACGGCCTAGCCTCGCCCACGGTGTTGCGCTCGCATCGGGGTTCGCGCTCTGCGGTCAGGCGTCGGTGGGTGGTGCTGGCTTCTTGCTGGGCACCCGATCGTTGGCCACGTCGTCCTGGGCGCGCAACCGATGTAACTCTTCACGCAGTTCGGCGACCTGACGATCCAGCCCGGCGGGGGATGCCGAGTCGCTGTTTACGGTGCTGTGCCCGCGCCTGCGCAGCGCTCGCCGCGGCGGTGGCCCTGTGGCCGCGCGGCCACGATCCCGGGCCACCGCAACCGACCCCCACGATCAGCCCGATGCGTCCCCCGGTTGACATCACCGCGGCGCGGACCAAGGCCGGGTTGCGCCCCTGCCCTGCGCCCTCACCCCGCGGCCAGGGACCGTCATCCTTGCGAGGCTTGTGGGTGACGTGTCTTGGTGACGGCTCCAGGATCGACCTCGGCGCAGCACTGGCCGGACACACCACGGTCGTCAACCTGTGGGCCAGCTGGTGCGAAGTCTGCCGGAAAGAACTGCCGGTGCTGGATGCCTATGCTCGCTCGCCCGGCGCGGCGCACGTCCTTGGGGTGCAAATCCTCAGCGATCCCGCCGACGGGCTGGACCTGCTGGCCGCCCTGGGCGTGCACTTGCCCTCCGTGCTCGACGCCGACAACACGGTGACCACAGCGCTGCGCGCACCCCCCTACCTCCCGGTCAGCTACCTCGTCACCCCCGACGGCACCATCCGGCAGGTGCTGCCCCCCACGCCGTTCACCTCACCTGCCCACGTCGAGCAAACCGTGCGCACCATGACGGCGGGGACACACTGACATCGCGGGCAGGGATACCGCGGCATGCCCATACCTCTACTCAGCAGGCTTATCAACGCTGCTCGACCATGCCGCCCGGTGCGCCGCCGCCGAGATAGAGGCCCCATATCCGGTCAGCGGTGCGGACTCTGGGGCAGTGGGGTTGCGGGCAGAAACGCCGGCGCGCGCGGGCCCGCGTCGCCGCCAGGTCCGGCGCTGTTCAGGTCGGTGCGAGGGCCCAGGGAGCAGGTATGCCCGCCAGCGGGCTGCTCGTCGCGGAGCCACAGGCCATTACCCCGGCCGCGGTCAACATGAGCGTCATCAGCGCCTCACGCCACCGGTTGGTCGCCGGATCCGACCGTCGACCGCGGCCGCACTCACCGCTCCACGCCCGACTTGCCGGCAGGGCGGTGGGTCGGGCGTGGAGCGCTCCAGCTAAGTGGTGTGCAGATCTCTGGGCTACCGGGCCGCCGGGGAGTTCAGGGCAGTGGTGAGGCTCGATAGCCGAGTTCCTCCAGGGCGGCGACCACG
>JBHELN010000413.1:0-7090 GCA_046263115.1 Pseudonocardiaceae bacterium
GTGCTGCTCAACCCCGCTGTAGAGCGGCGGGTGATCCGGGTGCGGCGGCACTGGGCAGTGCTGATCGCGCCGCTGCTGCAGACCATCGGGGTCGTGATCGTGGCCTTCTTGCTGTCCAAGCTGCTCAGCGGGTGGGGCAGCGACCTGTGGTTGCTGCAGTCGCTGCTCTGGTACACAGCCGTGGCGGCGGTGACCCGCTACGCCTGGAAAGCGCTGGAGTGGTGGGTCGAAATCATCATCGTCACGGACAAGCGGTTCATGGTCACCAGCGGCATCATCGAGACGAAGAACTCAATGATGCCGATCACCAAGGTGACTGATATGAGCTTCATGCGACCGGTGCTCGGGCAGTTGCTGGGCTACGGCACGCTGCGGATCGAGTCCGCCGGTCAGAAGCAGGATTTGGAGTTCATCAGGTACCTGCCCCGGCCCGAGGAAGTTTTCCTGGCGATTTCTGAACTGATCTTCGGCGACAAGAAGCAGGTCCGTTCGCATAACTTGGAGCGGCCGCCCGTCCCGCGCCGCAGGCGCAAGCTGAGGTGGACTGGCCCTGAATGACGGTTTGCATCGGAGCAGACTGGTGGGGGTGCGCATCGACTTGCACGCCCACTCCACTGCCTCCGATGGAACGGACACCCCAGCACAGCTCATGGCAGCCGCCGCCGCGGCCGGCCTTGATGTAGTCGCGCTGACCGACCACGACACCACCACCGGGTGGGCCGAGGCTGTCGAGTCCCTGCCGGTGGGGCTGCGGTTGATCCGGGGTGCGGAGTTTTCCTGCGTCGCACCGGACGGCCGGGGCGGCCGGACCTCGGTTCACCTACTCGGCTACCTGTTCGATCCCGACTCACCGACCATCATCGCCGAACAGGTTCGGCTGCGCGATGAGCGACGCGCCCGGTTGCACACGATGGCCACGCGGATGGCTGCGGACGGGTTCCCGATAGATCCGGATGCGGTGCTCGGCGGCCTCGCACCGGAAGCTCCAGCCGGCCGCCCGCATCTGGCGCAGGCGCTGGTGTCAGCGGGTGTGGTAGGTAGCGTCGACGAGGCCTTCCACCGGTTCTTGAGCTCCAGCGGTCGGTATTACCTCGGTCGTGCCGACACCGACGTCGGCGCCGCTATCCAGATGGTCCGTGATGCGGGCGGGGTTGCCGTGCTGGCGCATCCCATGGCTCGTCGCCGTGGGCCGGTGATCGAGCAGGCGGTCATCGCCGAGCTTGCCGGCCAGGGACTGGCCGGGGTGGAAGTCGACCACCCCGATCACGCCGAGGCGGACCGCGTGGCGTTGCGCGACCTCGCCGGCGAACTGGATCTGGTGATCACTGGATCCAGCGATTACCACGGCACGAACAAGACGGTGTCGTTGGGTCAGCAGACGACCGAGCCCGAGTCGCTGGAGCGGATCGAGCAGCTCGCCGTACTCAGCCGCGTCGCCGCGGTGACCGGCTGAACCGGGCAGCCAGGGAGGTACCGCGGATGGGTACGGTGGGCGGGATGGCACGGCGCGCAACCGCCGACGCACTTGGTCCCGCGGAGGCGGCATTGACAACCGCCGACGCACTTGGCCCGCGGAGGCGGCATTGATTCAGGGTGAGCTGGAGCTTGGGGGTCTGCCCCGACCGTTGGTGCGGGTCACGCCGGCCAAGCTGAGTACCTGGATCGGCTGCCCGCGCCGCTACCGGATGGCCTACCTGGATCGGCCCGCCCCGGCACGTGGTGGCGCGTGGGCGCACAACACGCTGGGCGCGGTGGTGCACTCCGCGTTGCGGGCTCTGTTCAATCTAGCGCCGGGTCGGCGCCGCCCCCATGCGGCGGCCGCGCTGGTGGCAACGCACTGGTCCGGGGAGGGCTTCGCAAACGACGCGCAGGCCGCCGACTATCGCAGCCGCGCGCAGGACTGGGTGGCGCGCTACGTCGATGAGCTCGATCCCCATCTCGATCCGGTGGGCGTCGAGCGATGGGTCTCCGCACCGACCCGGCGGATCGTCGCGGAAGGACGAGTGGACCGGATCGACGAGCGGGACGGCGAGCTGGTCGTGGTGGATTACAAAACCGGTCGCCAAGCACTCACCGTCGATGATGCACGGGGCTCGCAGGCGCTGGCGCTGTACGCTTTCGCGGCGCGGCGCACGCTGCGCCGGGAGTGCCGCCGGGTAGAGCTGCACCACCTGCCCACCGGCACCGTGGTCGGCTGGGAGCACACCGAGCAGTCGCTGACCAGGCACTTGCGGCGGGCTGAGGAGGCGGCTGAGGAGATCGCGTTGGCCACCGACACCCTGGATACTGGAGGCGATCCGGAAATCCTGTTCCCGCCGGTTCCCGGAAAGGCCTGCTCGTGGTGCGACTTCCGGCGACACTGCCCCGAAGGCCGCGCCAGTGCCCCCGATCTGCAGCCCTGGGCACTGCTGGCACCGTGACCGCACTGCGCGACCGAGCAACCCTGGGACTATCGGGTGTGCTGGCCGGCGGCTTGGTGGCACTGGCGATTACGGTATGCGTGGCTCAGTGGTTGGCCGGTGCCTCGGGTTATCCCGGTCCCGGCTCGATAGTCGTTGCCGGTCATGTGCTGGCGGCGCTGGCCGCCGTGATATTGCAGGTAACCGCTGAGCGATTCCACGGTCGCATCGCGACACTGGCCGCCTGGTCGGTGGTGATGCTCGCGGCAGCCGTGCTCTGGTTTGGCTGGTTAGCCTGATCAGCTCAGCGCGACGAGGGTGTCGCCGCGTTGCTCGAGGACAACTCCGCCAGAGCTGGCGGTGTCGACGGGGCCACGGTAGCCGCCGCGGTCGACGGCCAGCGCGCCGATCTGCTCACCAGTGGTGGTGTCTAGCACGGCCAGTGCCCCAGGTACCGGCAACAGCAACCGCCGGGCAACCTCAGAACCTGGTCCCAGCGATCCGCGGCGGGTCCACCGCGGCCGCAGGTCAGCGACATCCAGTGCGACAGTGGCCGAGCCGGAGAACCAGTACAGCTCGGTCGCGGTCTGGGTGACGTCGACCACACCACCGGCTGGGTCGCCTTGCAGGTCAGCGTCCGGTACTTCCAGTGGGTGTTCGGCTACCGTCTTGCCCTGCCCGTCGAGTACCACCATCCGGGCTGGGTCGGGCAGCGCCGCCGCCACCCGGTCGCCACTGAGCGCGACGACCCGGGCCTGCTGGCCTGGCAGCAACACGCTGAAGATCACCTCGGGCTGGTCGGGCTCCTTCGGGTCGGAACGCTGCACGGTCAGCCGTGCCCGCTCCCCTGGACACCGCTCTACGACGGCCAACCGGCCCCTGGATCCACCACCAGAGCCCACCGCCATCGATCCGTGGAGGCAGTCCGGTCGGGGTTGGGTCGCGGGTTGCGCCGGCGTCGGTAATCGCCCGTAGGCCAGCGTGCGCACCAAGTCGGACCGCCATACCTCAAGGTAGTGCTGCCCGCTGGCGGCAACCTGGTTGCCCTCAGCCGCCAACCGGGTCGGCACCTCGACCGGACCGGTGCGTTGCGGTCCGCGCCGGCCGCTGGTCCAGTCCAACGCGGTCACCTCGCCGCAGTTCTTGCCCCGCTGATACACCGCGATGACGTCGTGAAATGCGGCGGCCACCGTGCACAGCGGTCGTTCTCGCCGGTAGCTCCAGCGCACCGAACCGGTGCGCAGATCGCGACCGGCCACCGTCCCGACACTGCCGGTGACCACCGTGCCGCCCTGCACCAGGGGAATCGGGCTTGCCGGGCTCGGCGCTCGCCATGCCTCGGTCAGCGCCGGTGGTAGCCGCCCAATTGCCGACGGCCCAGTGGCCGGACCGGGTGCGGTGGCCACCGTGGTCCGGCGGGCGTCGCTGGTCCACCACAACGCAGTGGCAACCCCAAGCACAACCGCCGCCATCACCGCAGCGGCGGTCAGGTCCCAGCGAGTGCGACGTTCGGGCGCGAGCATCCGACCAGACTGGTCAGCCTGCGGCGAGAGGCTGGTTGCCGTGTTCTGAACCGGTGACGGCACCGCCGAGGCTGGTGTTTGCGCTACCCGCTCCGCGGGGCCGCCCGCGCCGCCGCCGGGACCGCAACCGGGTGTCACCATGCTCACCCGAGTGCTCCGCCGGGGTGGCCGTTTCGGTACCGGCCTCGACCACCTCGCCGCGGCGCGTGCGGCGACGTAGCCTGCGGACCGGGGGCAAGGGGCCGTCCGCGGATTCACTGCCCTCGGTCCGCCCGCTACGGCGGGTGCCCGGGCTACGCCGCCCGCGGCGGCTGTCGGTGCCGTCGCTGGGCTCTGCGGCGAGCCCAGCTCGGGTTCGTTGGGCGATCGGTAGCCGCCCGGCGGAGTCGGCTGGGATGTCCAGGTCGGTGAACAGGTGATCGGAGGTGGAATAGGTCTCGGCGGGATCCGGGATGCCGAGGTCGAGTGCGTCACTGATCGACTTCCAGCGCGCCTCCTCGTCCCAGTCGACGAGGGTGATCGCTACGCCGGGCCTACCGGCTCGGCCGGTGCGCCCGCTTCGGTGCACGTAAGTCTTCTCGTCTTCCGGGCACTGGTAATTGATGACGTGCGTGACCTCCGGGACATCGATGCCCCGAGCGGCGACGTCGGTGGCGACCAGCACGTCCACCTTCTCCGAACGGAATGCGCGCAACGCCTGCTCACGGGCACCCTGGCCGAGATCACCGTGCACGGCCGCGGCCGCAAAGCCGCGCTCGGTAAGCTCATCGGTCACCTTCTGCGCAGTACGTTTGGTCCGCGTGAAGATCATTGTGAGGCCCCGATCGCGGGCCTGCAGAATGCGGCTGAGAACTTCCACCTTGTCCATCGCGTGGGCCCGGTAGACGAACTGCCGGGTTCGCTCGTGGATAGCGGTGGCGTCGGGTTCCTCGGCACGGATATGCGTTGGCCGGTTCAGGAAGTTGCGGGCCAGTTTGATGATCGGGCCCGGCATGGTGGCCGAGAAGAGCATCGTCTGGCGTTGCTGCGGCACCATCTGCAAGATTCGCTCGATGTCGGGCAGGAAGCCCAGATCGAGCATCTCGTCGGCCTCGTCGAGGACCAGCACCCGTACCTTGCCCAGCACCAGGTAGCGCTGTTCGGCGAGGTCCAACAGCCGGCCCGGGGTGCCGACCACCAGGTCGATCCCGCGGCTGAGCGCCTTGATCTGCGGCTCGTAAGGTCGGCCGCCGTAGACCGACAGAACGCGGATCCCGAGATTGCGGCCGGCTGCCGTGAGGTCAGCGGTGACCTGCAGGCACAGCTCGCGGGTGGGCACCACGACCAGGGCCCGTGGGGTGCCGTCGAGTGGGTCGTCGGCAGTAGTGATCCGCTGGATGAGTGGGACGCCGAACCCGAGCGTCTTGCCGGTACCGGTACGGGCTTGGCCGATCAGGTCATCCCCGGCCATGGCCAGCGGCAAGGTCAGCTCTTGAATGGCAAAGGTGCGTTCGATGCCCACCGCGCGCAGGGTCCGGACGATCTCGTCGCGGACCCCGAGCTCGGCGAAGGTGGGCGAGTCGCTCCGGACCGGAGCGCCTGCCTGCAGCGGCGGTGGCAGTCCGGGTTCGTCGCGATCGGTCTGCGCAGTATCGGTCTGTGCGCTATCGGTCTGTGCGCTATCGGTCTGGGCAGTATCAGTCTGCGCACCGTCCGCGGTGCTGGGGTCGGAACCTTCCCAGGGGTAGGTGGTTGGCAGTGGGGTCTGGCTGACGGTCAGCGTGCTCGCCTCTCTCGTACCGGCGCGTCTCTGCCGTCTCATTGCCGTCTCGCTCTAACCGGCTGCACGCCGCGAAGGCGATATCTCAGCCGGGAACGAAGACACCAGATCCGCGCTCACTGTCATTCACTCGGCGGCATCGACCACCGAGCCGGGCGCGCGGCTACGGAGTTATCACAGCCGTGCGTCACGCCACGTATACACATGCTACCTGTCCGCGCGTCAGGTATGCGCGTGACACCGCGCACCCTTGGGATCCGGCACTACGCTCGCGGCCGTGGACGTGGCACGTGAGGGCATCATCGATTTGTTGGGCGTCCTCGCCTACGGCGAACTGTCAGCGTTCGACCGGCTCGCCGAGGATGCCCGCGGTGCCCCGACGCTGGCCGGCCGGGTGACGATGGCCAGCATGGCGGCCGCCGAGATCGGACACTTCCGGCTCATCGAGAATCACTTACGGGGGATGGGCGTCGCGGTGGACGACGCGATGCGCCCGTTCGTGGCGCGCTTCGATCAGTTCCATGCCTCGACGGCCCCGCGGTCCTGGCTGGAGTCACTGGTGAAGGCCTATGTCGGCGATGGGTTGGCGGCGGATTTCTACGGCGAGGTGGCCGGCTGGTTGGACGAAGCCACCGCAGCGCTGGTCAAAGTCGTGCTGGCGGACACCGGGTACTCGGCGTTCGCCGAGCGGGAAGTGCGCAGCGCATGCAAGCAGGACCGCAGAACCCGCGACCGGCTGGCCCTGTGGGGACGGCGGCTGCTGGGTGAGGCGGTGACGAACGCCCAGCACGTGGTAGCCGAGCGAGCCGCGCTGGCCGCTCTGATCGTCCGCGGCTCCGGCGACCACGCCGGCCTGGCCGCTCTGATCCGCCGGACGGAGGTCTTGCACGGCCGGCGGATGGCCGCTCTCGGGTTGGCGTGAACACGCGCCGACCGCTCGACTAGCCTGGCGACAACCGTCGATCACACCGTGGAGGTTGTGGCGTGGAGGTCAAGATTGGCGTCGCGGACAGTCCTCGCGAGCTGACGGTGTCCACTGCGGACTCGCCGGACCAGATAGAGGCGCTGGTCACCGACGCGCTGCGGAACACCCAGGGACTGCTGACCTTGGTCGACGACAAGGGTCGGCGGTACATGGTGCCTACCTCGCGAGTCGCCTATGTCGAAATAGGGCCCGCGGACAGCCGCCGGGTCGGGTTTTCGGTCGGCGGCTGACGCGACTCGTGAGTGGCGAACAGTGTTATGACACCGAATGCCACTCACGAGACCCACTAGTGTCCTGAGTCGTTGATTCGTTGGCAGTAACTGGCGAGGTTGTCGAGGATCTCGTCAGCGGTCTTGGTCCAGATGAAGGGTTTGGGGTTGGCGTTCCATTCGTTGATCCACTTGCGTATGTCGGCTTCCAGTTC
>JBHELN010000414.1:0-2997 GCA_046263115.1 Pseudonocardiaceae bacterium
CCGCTGGACGGCGCCACCGTGCACCTGATCACCGATCCCGCCACCACCGCGCAGACCATCGGGCACGCCGCCACCGCCGCCCTAGGCGCTACCCACTAGGTGCCGCCACGGGACCGGACGAGAGGCAGGCGCGGGTGTCGCACAACCTAGAACGGCCCCAGCACAGGGTCGGGGGTCCTGCGCGGGGGCCGTCGTTACGCTAAGTCGCTATTCGATCTCGAAGCGTTACAGCTACCGACGCTAAGATTTTCGCACGCTATCGCGATGGGAAATGCTGGCATGGTGGCCAGGGGCCTGTGGATCAGCGCCGAGCAGACGGCAGGTTGCCTCCGCTGCTCGTCGTGTTGTCGTCGATGAGCAGCTCGCCAAGCGGCCCGTCGCCGTTGAGGGAATTTGCCGATGTGTACCGCTGGTGCACAACAAGCCCTGATCATCCCGCACCATCCCTGCATGCCGGATGGATCAAGCCCTGGGCCTGGGCGCCAATCCCCTGATCCGAGTAGTGCTGCACGGTCCTCGCTGGCTGGCCTCTCCCCGTCTCGTCTGCGGGAATGGCTGCCTGGTGTGTTCGCAGCCCGGCTGCTGCCCGGCGAGAGGATGTCCGGTGGCCGCGTCGTGGGCGAGACGGATCGAGTGGTGCATTTGTTCCCCATCCCGCCCGGTCACGTGATCCCCGAGCAGTTGCGCGCTTTTTGCGGTTTGGTGATCCGGCCGGGTCAAGCAGAGCTGGTCACGGTCGGCACCGGAATGCCGTGCGTGGAGTGTGTCGTGGCGGCGCCGGATCCTGAGTCGACCTGATATGGCCAGTGACCTTGATAAACCCGATGGGCGGTGTTTACTGGTGGGTCGCCGCGACCCAGCGGCAGCGGCGGTACAGACCCGCGCCGGACACTCAGTAGCGTGGGAAGCAAATGATGGGTGGGGTTGGCCAAGGGGCCGTGGGAGAACAGGGTGGATGAGGGCAAGGCGTTGGGCCGGCGGCTTCGTGAGTTGCGCTGCTGGCGTCAGCTGACGCTGCGGGAAGCCGCGGGGCTGGCCGGCTTGTCCTTCTCGTTCTGGGGCCAGGTCGAACGTGGCGACAAGGCGGTCACCAACCGAAGAACCCTGGAGGCGATGGCAGGAGCGCTGCGGGTACACCCGGCCGAGCTGACTGGGCAGCCACGGACTCCGCAGGACCCAGCCGGCGCCGACGCGCAAGCCAGCCTTGTAGCGATCAACACTGCGCTGGAGCGCTACGAGCTCGGCTTGGACTCAGCGGACCCGGTGCGGGTTTGGCCACAGATCAAGGCCGATATCGATCGGCTCGTGTGGCTTCACCACCATGTCGTGGACTACACGATGCAAGGAGAGCTGGCGGCGGCGTTGATCGGGGAGTTGCAGGGCGCCTACGTGCGGTTGCCGCAGATGCGTCGCGAGGTCCTGCTCGGTCTGATTGATGCGCATCGGGTCGCGATGCGGACCGCCAAGGATCTTGGTGGCCATGGGTTGCCGGGGTTGGCCGCCCGCGCGGTGCAGCAGTGCGCCGAGGCACTAGACGACGTTGTGTGGCTGGGGTGTGCCGCGTTTGTGCGGGGCGCCGCCACGGGCGAGCTCGATCGAGCGGGACAGTACCGCCGCTCAGTGGCCGCAGCGGAGAATCTGACCAGCAGATTGGACTCCAGCGACGCGTTACAGACTTGTGGAATGCTCCACCTAATGGCGGCGACGGCCGCCGGGGCACGTGGTGACCACGACATCTCGGCCACCCACTTGGCAGAAGCCGCAGCGCTAGCGTCCCGGATGGACACTGAGGTCGGCACGTGGGCAAATCTGTGGTTCGGGCCGACTAGCGTCGGCTTTTACCGCACCAGTCTCGCGCTTGAGATCGCCGAGCATGGCCAGGCCGTGAAATCTGCTAAGGCGGTGCACCCTGAATTGCTGCCCAATCGCCGCCAGGTCGAGTTCTGGGCGAAACTCGGCCGTGCGCTAGTCGCCGAGAAGAGAACGCGGGACAAGGGCATCCGCGTGTTACTGCATGCCGAGCAGCTGGCTCCGCAGCGAATCCGCCATGACGTGTTTGTCCGCGAGGTAGTCGCGGGCCTGCTGCGGCAGGCCCGGCGCGACGCTGGCGGCCGGGAGCTACGCGGCTTAGCTTGGCGGATGGGAGTCGCTCCAACTCGGTGATCCCGGCAGGGTGCACTTCAAGTGCACATGGGTTCCCGGCACCGTGGTCGGAATAGCTGCTGGCTAAGTACCGAGGGAGGAGGGTGTGGACGAAGCGATGACGTTGGGGTCGCGCGTGCGACAACTGCGCGGCTGGCATCAGCTGAGTCTGCGCCAAGCCGCGGAACTAGCCGGATTGTCCTCCTCGGTGTGGGGCCAGATCGAGCGCGGCGACAAGACGCTCGGTAACCGCAGGACCCTGGAGGCGATGGCGGGTGTGCTGCGGGTGCACCCGAGCGTGCTGACCGGGCAGCCGTGGGCTCCCCAGGATGTGGCCAGTTCTGAGGCGCATGCCGGGCTGATCGCGATGGAGGCCGCGCTGGAGCGCTATGACCTGGGCGTGGATCCCGAGATTGCGGTGCGGGACTGGCCTGGCATCGCCGCTGATCTGGAAAACCTCGCCAAGCTTATGCATTGGAGCGCCGACTATGCCGGACAAGGTGAGTTGACCCCGGTGCTGCTGGGTGAGCTGCATAGCGCGTACGTGCGCCTGCCGCAGTACCGCCAGGAGATCCTCTTGGGGTTGATCACGGCTTACACGTCAGTGGTGTGGACGACCAAACGCCTCGGAATCCGGGGATTGCCGTCTGTAGCCGCCCGCGCCGTGCAGCAGTGCGCCGAAGAGCTAAACGATCCGGTGTGGCTAGGTTATGCCGCCTACTTGCGCGGCGACGCCACCGGCCAACTCGACCGACCGGCGCAATATCGCCGCTGTGTTGCGGCGGCGCAGGCGCTGACCGGGCAGCTTGATGATGACGATGCCGTGCAGGCGTGCGGGATGTTGCACTTATCGGC
>JBHELN010000415.1:0-3526 GCA_046263115.1 Pseudonocardiaceae bacterium
GCGTCGCCGTTCTCGTGGACCACTACGACGACGACTGGAACACGCTGTGGTGGGTGCGGGCCGACGGTAGCGGCCGGATCGTGGAAGCCGGCGAGTCCGAGGGCCGCGATGCCGTGGCGCGGCTGCTGGCCCGCTATTCCCAGTACCGTGCGCGGCCGCCGCACGGTCCGGTGGTGGCAATAGACGTCACGCGTTGGTCAAGCTGGTCGGCCGCCGGCAGCTGAGCTCGCCGGTCGGTTAGTTGCTCGAGTTGCTGGCGGGAAAAACGTTAGCTGGGGCGTAACGGGCGGCCCGGTGTCCGCACCTCGTCAATGGGGTACAAGGGGAGTCATGGCCACCGTGCGGTCCGCGACACGACCAGAAGGCCGGTCCCGTCCGGCACGGGCCCGGCGGTGGGCGTGGCTGCCCGTGTTGCTGGTGGGCATCGGGTTGTTCATCGCCGTCCAGCAGGCTTTGGTGATCACCGGAAACCCGGCCCTGGTGCCGTCACTGCTACTGCTGGGAGCGCTGGTTATCCCGGTGAGCTTCGTGGTCTACATCGATGGCCGCAACCCGGCCTTCGACCTGCCGCTGAGCGTGCTGCTGAGCTGTGCGCTGCTGGGTGGTGTGTTGGGCGCCGCGCTGGCCAGCGTCGCGGAGTTCGACATCATGCGACGGCTGGGCGCGCTGCCGACGGTGTACATCGGGTTGATCGAAGAAGTCGCCAAGCTGCTGGTGCCGATCGCACTGCTGATCTTCACCCGGTACCGCGCCAACCCGGCGGATGGGTTGCTCGTTGGCGTCGCGGTGGGCATGGGTTTCGCCGTACTGGAGACGTTGGGCTACGGGTTCGTGACTTTGCTGGCTACCGGTGGCGACCTGACTGACGCCGAGAACGAGATCCTGTTGCGCGGCATCCTCAGCCCGGCCGGGCACGCCGCCTGGACCGGCCTCGCCGCGGCAGCGCTGTGGTGGGCGCACGCGCAGCGGTGGAGGCTACGTGCCCTGGCCGCCGCGGTCGGCACCTTCCTGCTGGTGGTGGTTCTGCACGCCCTGTGGGATGCGATCCACACCTGGTACGCCTACCTCATCATCGCCTCCATATCCTTCGCCCTGCTCCTCCACCAAACCCACCGCAACGTGCTCCGCGATTCGCATTCAGCAGGCTCAGCGGGGTAAAGCGGTGCGATAACCCCGCTGAGCCTGCTGAATGCGCGCTGGCAGGGGGACACTCTGGACACGTCTGTCCAGATCCGCCAAGGGACCGTGGTCAGATGGAGGCAGCGTCCTGCCGTTCATCCATGGATGCAGCGGCGAATGCGTCGGTTCCGGAGCGGGCACGGAAAGGTTCAATGTCTGCGCGTTGCCGCTCTGCCCGCTCGATCAGATGGTCAAAGTCCACGTCTGGCAGGCGCGATGCAAGGCCCGCGAGGTCGCGCAAGGTCGCCCACAGTATCTTTTTGCCCTCGATACCCATAGCGAGGAAGTCAAGCTCTACGAACCGGCTCAAGGGTGAATATGTGCCCAGCCGGCCGTTGAGCTTCAGCCGCCCTAAGCGCTCGGCGCCGACCGCCAGGCCGATCTTTACCGGATCTACTCGGATCCCCAGCCGGCGCATGATCTGCTGGAATGTCTCGACGTCCTCGGCGATTGCCGCCGAGACACGGGCGAGCGCCTCACCAAGTTCAGTTCCACTGTTGTTGCGCTGCGCCCGTCGAGCAAGCTCGCGCCAGAGCGTGCCCAACGCGAGCTGGTCGTTCATGTAGATGCCAAGGAACTTGTCCACGATGCCGGACTACCCACCGAATCAGCACAGCAATCATTGCCACGGCGCCCATGAGTGATCACTTGCGGGCCAGCCCCGGGTTGGGACGCACATCGGCAATCCACGCAGCCGCGTTATCGCCAGGGAATTGGACGCAGCCGCTGGGTGACACAAGCTGGGCACGTTACGGCACTTGCCTGGAGCCGGCGCTCGCCTGGACGCGCGGAATATCGTTGGTGCGGTTACCTTAATGTCATCGATCAGCTGCAGTACGGTGGCCTAGCCAGTTCGAGGAGAGCTCGGACGACCTGGACGCATGGGGGCCAATGAAACTTAACCAGCTGGCGAGCGCATAAGCCACGGGACCGATTGGCTCCGTGGGCACCTAACGGAATGGATGCAAAGGCCGAGTGACTAACACCGATTCCACGCGCTCGCCAGGCGCGGTGCTGTTCGACATTGACGGCACACTGGTCGATTCCAGCTACGTCCACATCAACGCTTGGCTGCACGCGTTTCGTGCTGTGGGCCGTCCCGTGGACGCCTGGCGGATTCACCGCGGGCAGGGAATGGGTTCCTCCGAGCTGCTCGCTGCGTTGCTGGGCGAGCCCTCCGACGAGGTCAGCTCGCAGGCCAAACAGCATCACAGCGAGCGATATCGGCAAAGTTCCGAACTGCTGCGCGCCTTCGACGGCGCGCGAGATGTGGTGGCCGCGGTGGCCCAGCGTGGAGCCACGGTGGTGCTCGCCACCTCAGCCGCTCCCGATGAGCTAGAGCTGCTGCGCTCTGTCCTCGATATCGACGACGCCGTTGCGAAGATCACTGCTGCCGAAGACGTGGAGGCGGCTAAGCCGGAGCCGGACCTGATTCATACAGCTCTGCAACAGGCCGGGGTGACCGCCGATCGGGCGGTGTACGTCGGCGACACGGTGTGGGACGTCAAGGCCTGCGGCAAGGCCGGAGTGGCCTGCGTCGGCGTGCTCACCGGAGGCATCAGCGCTGCCGAATTGACCGAGGCTGGCGCGATCGCGGTGTACGAGGACTGCCGAGCGCTGCTCCGCGAGCTCGACACCAGCCCGCTGGCCGCCGTCTGGTCCTGACCATCGTCTGTACTCCTTAATTCCCGTTGACCTCCCAAATTCCCGTTGACTCTCAGCCGCCGGCGGCGGAGCGACACAGCACCGAGCTGGGCCAATCAGCCACCGTAAAATCTAGGAAAGAGCAGCGTCATGTCGTCTGACCAGTACACCAGCCAGGACCCGACCCGTCAGTACGCACCGCCTGACACCGACGGTAGCAAGATCGATTACCCCGGTCAGACCGGCGCGATGCAAGACAAGCCCGACCACGGCGAAAACTCCTACCGCGGCAGCCACCGGCTCGACGACCGCGCTGCGGTGATCACCGGCGGTGACTCCGGCATCGGCCGGGCCGTCGCACTTGCCTTCGCCCGGGAAGGCGCTGATGTAGCGATCTCCTACCTGCCGTCGGAACAGGAAGATGCGCAGCAGACGGCGCGCCTTGTCGAGGACGCCGGGCGCCGCGCCGTCACCGTGCCTGTTGACCTGGTTGAAGAGCAGGAGTGTCACCGGTTGATCGATCGGACGGTGCAGGAGTTCGGACGGATCGATATCCTGGTCAACAACGCCGCCCTGGCGCTTCCCACCCGGTTCCCGCAGATCTCCGCGGCGGAGTGGCGGCAGACCCTGGAAGTGAATCTCACGGCCCCGTTCCTCCTGACCCAGGCAGTGCTCCCCGCTATGAAGGCGCAGGCGTATGGGC
>JBHELN010000416.1:0-11822 GCA_046263115.1 Pseudonocardiaceae bacterium
CATGGATGCGGTCGATCCCGCGCTCGTGGACCAGGTCGAGGACACGTTGCGGGCCACGTCCGGTGTCGTCGACGTCGGCGCCGTCCATGTGCGTTGGATCGGCCATCGCCTGCGCGCGGAATGCGACGTCGCCGTCGCCGCCGAGCTGACCGTCGCGACTGCGCACGCCATCGCCGTCGAGGCCGAGCACCGGCTCATTCACGCGGTACCGCGGCTGACGTCGGCCATCGTTCATACCGATCCCTACAGCAGCGACGGCGCCGATCACCACGCCGACCTCGCCCATCACCGAAAAACCGCTTGGGGATTCGAGCATTGAGACCGAAGAACCGCTTGCGGGTTCGAGCTTGGGCACCGCTGGACTGTGATACTGCGCTCAGTCCACCACCGGCTTGACGTCCACGATGGGCGTTGCGTTGAGCGCTTCGAGGTTGCGCACGAGGACTCTGGTGCCCTCGATCGACACGATGGTGACTCGGTGCAACCCGATGGGATTGGGCCGATCGGCAGAGCGGGTGCTGAAGACGCCTCGTTCGGGATTGGCCGGATCGTCGCGCGGATGCACTCTCAGCACGTTGCGACGGGCCCGGTCCAGCCAGGTGAACACGATAACGTCGGTACCGGCCTGGAGATCACCGAGGCCCTCGCGTACTGCGTTGTCGAACACCAGCCATGCTTCGGGGGATCCTTCGTCGCCTTGCTTGGGAGCCGTCGCCGGATCGACCAACGGCGACTCGACCCACCCGATGGGCAGTAGTTCATATGAACCGTCGGTCAAAGCGCCTTCCAAACGGGTAGACCGAGAAAGTGTCATGCTAGGCGCGGCAGCGGGGGTAGCAGTGAAACTCATTGCGTATCGGGACGGCTGTATTGCCACCATGGCGCGGGTCATGGACGGGGGCAGGCTGGCCGTTGCCGGTTCGATGGACGACTTCTGGTCAGCGCCACCCGTCGGCCTCGCGGCTGCACGCCATGCCATGCCCAGCTCCCTCACACTCGACCAGGTCGAGCAGCTACCACCGGTCCCGCTGACTGCTCATGTGCTGTGCGCAGGCCGCAACTACGCCGCGCACGCTGCGGAAGCGAACATGCGCGTCCCAAAACGGCCGGATTTGTTCGGGCGGTGGCCGTCCACGCTGATCGTGAGCGGTCGTCCCGTCCCGGTCCCGCCCCGGGAGCAACGCCTGGACTGGGAAGGCGAGCTGGCTTTCGTCCTCGGCGGCTGCCTGCGCGACGCGACCGTCGAGCAGGCGCAGGCGGCCATCCTGGGCTACCTGTGCTTCAACGATCTGACCGCGCGTGGCTTCCAGCGGGCCGGCAACCAGTGGACGCTGGGCAAGAACGCCGACTTCTCCGGCCCCATCGGTCCGTGGCTGGTCACCGCCGACGAGATTCCCGAACCCGGACGGCTGCGCGTCGTCACCCGGGTTAACGGTGAGGTGGTGCAGGACGGATGCACCGCGGATATGATCTTCTCGGCCGCCGAGATCGCCGCCTACGCGTCGGGCTGCTTGACGCTGCGTCCTGGCGACGTGATCGCTACCGGAACTCCTGACGGTGTCGGATTCTCTCGCCGGCCACCACGGTTCCTGCACCCCGGCGACACCGTAGAGGTGGAGATCGACCAGATCGGCTGCCTCGTGACGCCCATCGTCCCGCCCCTGGCCTCGCACCCCGAGTAACCCCACCCGCTTCTCCCGGCCTCGTGGGGTCTATGGATCTGCCCACCTTTCAGAGCTTTTGGCGGCGGTCTCATGGATGCTTATGCACCTTCGTTCACACCATGGGCGCGCAGCACGTCGCGAGCACAGGCGCGGATGAGCGAGGTGACCAAGGGCGTGTAGGCGGCTTCGCCTGGCGGTGGCCGCTGCGCCAGGCGCCGTACCGGTTCCACCGTCGCGGTGTCCGCGCCGTTGTCGATGCCGTGCTCGGCGAGCCCGCCGACCGCAGCTCGCAGCTGGCCGACCGCGGTACGGAGGTCTGCGGGTATGTCCTCGCCCGCGAGGAGCGCTGCTTGGCAGGCCCGAAGCAGACCGAGCACCGAGTTGCCCAGCAGGTCGAGTTGGGCCGCCTGCTTGTTGGCGGCATCGACGGTGTCCCTGCGCCGCCACCGCAGGGGGGCGATCCGGACGATGTTGCGCGCCGTGCTGCGCGCCTGGCCGAGTTGAGCGAGTGTTCCGTGGATGCGCCGGCTGACAGCGAGCAGCCAACCGGGTTCCGCCGGTTGCCGGCGAATGATCTGCTCGTCGAGCTGGCTCAGCGCCTCGCGGAGCGCAATTCCCAGATCGCGCGTCGCCCGGTGAATCAGGCGCAACGGCGCCGCCGGGAACAGCAGCAGGCTGATTACCAGCACCACCCCGCCGCCGATCAGGGCATCGACGAGCCGCTCGCTGCCGCTACCGCTGCGATGCAGTGCGATGATCAGAATCGCCGACGCGGCAGTCTGGTTGACGAACATCAATCCGTGACCGAAGAAACCGCCGCCGACGGCCAGGGCGGCGCACATGGCGATCAGCACGGCCACTCCGATGGCCACCGGCCCCTCGGCGACGGCGGCCACCCCCACTCCGACACCGATGCCCAGCGCAACCCCGGTGATCAACTGTAGGGCCCGCTGACTGCGCAACACAGTGCTCGCCGACAGTGATACCGCGGCAGCGATCGGGGCGAAGAACGGCTGCGCGTGCCCCAGCACGTTGTGGGTGAGATACCAGGCGATGCCCGCTGCGACAGAGGTCTGCGCCACCGGCCAGATCCCCCCGCGCAGTCGAGCCCATGCCGAGTTCACCTGCGCTGCCAGCGCCACCATGCCGTAGCAGGTACCACGCATTCCGGGCGGGCACACTTGCCTCAGGTGATCAGCACGGCGCGGAAGTCGTTGACGTTGGTGAGGGTGGGGCCGGTCACGACCTGATCGCCCAGTGCACCGAAGAAACCGTGCCCGTCGTTGCCGGCCAGCGCCGCAGCAGCGCTTACGCCGAGCTGCTCGGCTCGGCGCAACGTGTCCGGCCCGACCAGCGCCCCGGCCACCTCCTCCGCACCGTCGACGCCGTCGGTGTCGCATGCGATGGCATGCATGCCCGCCGCGCCACGCAACGCCAGAGCCAGGGCCAGCAGTAGTTCGACATTGCGACCGCCACGGCCGGTGCCGCGGACGGTCACGGTCGTCTCACCGCCGGACAGCAGTACGCAGGGGGCTGTTGCCGGCTGGCCGTGGCGGCGCACCTGACGGGCGATTCCGGCCAGCACGATTCCCACTTCCCGGGCTTCGCCTTCCAGCGAGTCGCTGAGGATCACCGGTGTGACGCCGGCCTGCCGGGCCACCGCTGCGGCGGCCTCGAGGGACTGCTGCGGCGCGGCGATCACGTGGTTACGTACGCGGGCCATCCGCGGGTCGTGCGGTCCCGGACAGCCGGGGGTGGTTTCCAGGTGCGCCCGCACCGCCGGCGGCACGGGCACGTTGTAGTTCGCCAGTGCTGCCAGCGCCTGCGCCGGGGTGGACGCCTCGGGCACGGTCGGTCCGGAGGCGATGACCGCCGGATCATCGCCAGGCACGTCGGAGATCAGCAAGCCCACGGTCGTGGCCGGGAATGCCGCCGCCGCCAGCCGGCCGCCCTTGATAGCCGACAGGTGCTTGCGGACCAGATTCATCGTTTCGATCGACGCCCCGCATCGCAGCAGCGCTGTGTTGATCGCCTGCTTGTCGGCCAAGGTGATTCCCGGCGCGGGCAACGCCAGCAGGGCCGAGCCGCCCCCGGAAATCAGCGCAAGTACCAGGTCGTCCGCACTGAGCCCGGACACCAGCTCCAGGATCTGGCGCGCAGCCCGTGCACCCGCAGCGTCGGGCACCGGATGCGCCGCCTCGACCACCGTCACCCGCTCGCACGCCACCGCGTGCCCGTAACGGGTCACCACCAGCCCGCTCAGCGGCCCGTCCCAGACCTGCTCGACGGCCTGCGCCATCCGCGCTGACGCCTTGCCCGCGCCCACTACCACGACCCGACCGGGAGGCCGCTCCGGCAAGTAGGCCGGCACCCGCTGCAGCGGGTCTGCGGCCGCGACTGCCGCGTCGAACATCGCCCGCAACAATACCTGCGGACGACCGAGCACCCTGGTCAACGATGGTCAAGCGGGGCCGCGATCGGCCCGGTCAGCACCAGCGGTGGGTTCGGGCCGACGCATGCCACCGCGTCAGTGCACAGATCGACGGGGGCGACTACGTCCGGCACGCGCGCGCCCATGACGGCACCACCTCTCCGCACTGCTTGTCTTGGACATCGTCGCATCATCGCGGCCGATTCTGGTGGCCTTGGTCGCGTTGCCTGATCGACCGGCGCGCAAGTACCGCCGGCCGGTGTCGCGGTGCAGTAGGACCTCGGCAGTCCTCACCGACCGGGGCGCGCAAGCCGCAGGACAGTTCCCACCGCCTGTTTGGCGGCGTGGTGACATTTCGCTTCGGCAGCCGCCGTAGGAAGTCTTTCAAAGTAGTAGACGTGCACGGGAACTTCGTGCGCCCCAAAAGTGCTCTTAAATTTTTTCAGCTCCTCAGTCTGGTAGATACCGAAGTCGTAGCTGCGCCGTCCCTCCGCGCACGCCGCCTCGATCGCGTAACGATGGAGGAGTTCGTTGGCGCCGGTGCCCCGCGCCCGTTCTTTGTCCATTGCACCGCGCCAGTAGGTAGCCCGCGGGCCTCGCGTGAGGACGACAATGCCGGCGAGAGGCTCACCTTCTCGCCACGCTATCGACACGATGCATCGCTCACCCATCCGCTGTGCCACCGTCGCGAACTTGTTCTGCGGCTCACGGCGCTGCGCGCGCCAGCGCATCAACGATAACGGCTGACTCCGCTGTTGAGCCCATCTGTCGACGGAACTGCGATACAGCGCGTCGAAGACGTCGACGAGCCGTCCAGTATTGTCCGATTCCACGACAACGCCTCGTCGTTCTGCTTTGCGGGCATTGGAGCGTACTTTACTGGTGAACCGTTGCGACCATACTGTGGAAAAACCACCGCGGAGATCGAGAACCTGCGCGGTTCGGGCGGTGGAATACAGTGTGCTCGGGGCCACTGATGCCCATGCCTCGGCGTCGTCATCACACACCATGATGCGGGTGCGCAGACCGGGGTGGCGTTGAACATGTTCGATCACCGCCGCGATCTGACTGGGCGACGCCGGCCCTCCTTCGCTGAGCACGCCACTCGCATCTGCACCAAGGCCCCATCCCTGCGGCGGTGATTCGAATTGCCCCAGAAACGACGGGGCGCCGGTTTTCCGCAGTCGAGGCAGGATCAGTTGCCGGCCATCGTCTCCCCGGAACAGCAAGGTTGCGTCTGAGAAGCGGCTGGCACTGCAGATGCAGTCAATCCACTCAGGGGTCTTCGACAGCGCGATGCTATCGTCGCGGGCGACTAGGTTTTCCCATGCCGGGCGGGCATCTGCCCCTTCCGCTTCAATGGACATGCGATAAGTCTGAGAAAGCACCATTTCCGCGACCTCCCCCGATACGTCAAGCCCTGTGGATCTTTGCCGTCCTGTTGTCGCCCAGTTCGACAGCAGGGTTGGTTACCAAGCGGCAGCGCTGGAACCGGGGGGTGGTTCGAGTCATGACGCCGTACCGATCCGCCCCGCCATGGTGGCGCGCAGTACGAGGGCGTAGACGCCGACCGCCACGATCCCGCCTACGGTGAGGACTGCCATGGTGCTGAGCTGTCCGCCGCTGTAGACATGCTGGACCCACCACACCGCCGCAACCACCGGTACCATCGCGACCGCGGCCACCAGCGCGCCGGCGAGAGCTCGCGGCTCGATGAATCGCTGGGGTCTTATCTCCCGGCGCAGCCGAGTCAGCACCATCCCCGCGGCGGCCAGCTCACCGGCCAGGATGGCTACCACCAGCCAGACCAGGCGCAAACCACCCGCTGGTACGAGCAGCGCCGAGGTGGCGACCAGCACTTTGACCCCGAACGCCACCTGACTGGCCCGCCGCGGAATGCGGTCGTCCAGCCGCGCGTAGAGCGCCTGGCAGCCGAGGTCGCTCAACCCGCCGGCCAGCTGGGCTACCGCCACCACCGCCAGGCAGGTAGCGAGTGGGCCGATCAGGGCAGCATGGCGCAACTCACCGTTGGCGACGATGTTCGCGGTGGGTCCGGACAGTACTGCTAGCAACACCAGCAGTGGCAGGCTGGCGATCACGGCGTAGGACAGCCCTTGGCGCCATGCCGAGCCGAACGTGGTGAGGTCCTCGTCCTGGGCGGCCTGCGCCAACCCAGGCAGCGCGGCCATCGACACCGCCCGGGCACTGACGTAGGACAGCGAAAACAACACCGCGTAGGACAGTTGGACGACGAACACGCCACCGGGCACCGAGCCGGCCAGCGCCAGCAGCACGTACATCGCCGCGGCGGGACAGGCCGCCACGCCCACCGAGCGTGCCAACCTGCGGGTCACCGCGACGGCCTCGGGGTCGGCCCGCCAGTGCAGTGACGGGCGAGTCAACAGGCCCACCCGGGCCGCGCCGAATAGCTGCAATCCGGTGTGCAGCGCAACCGCAAACGTACTGCCTGCCCCAAGTGCTATCACCATATCGACCGGCGCATGATCGAAATCGAGGCCCGTCCCGTAATACCAGCCGGCCAGCACTACCGTCAGGGTGACCCCGATGTTCTCCACGGCCGGCGCGGCCGACGCGAGCGCGAAACGGCCCCGCGCCCGTTGCGCGGCCACGCCGAGATCACCTAGGGCGTACAGCAGGATCTGCGGTGCGACCAGCAGCACCATCAACGTGGTCAGCCACAGGCCGCGAGCCCGTTGCGCGGGATCCGGAATGCCGACGCTCAGCGTCCAGGCCACCGCCGGGGCGGCGATCATCAGCAAGGCGACCACTGCGGACGAGACCGCGACTAGCCACCCCGTCACCCGGCCGAGCACTTCCCGCGCCCGGGGCAGACCCCCGGCGCCGATGGCTCGGACCACGCCTGGCACCAGCACCATCGACAATACCGGCCCGGCGATCAAGGTGAACACTATGTTCGGCACGAAATAGCTGGCCTGGAAGGAGTTCGCAAAATACGTAGGGCCCAGCACCGCGCCGATCACGACCACCCGAAGTAGCCCGGAGGCCCTGCTGACCAGGGTCCATCCGGCAACAGTGGCGGAGTTACGCGCCGTGGTGGCGAGTGTCTCACCTTCGAGCGCTGGCACCTTACCGACCCATGTGCGCAAGCCGCATGACCGCTCGGATGGTGTGCTTGGCCGCGCCGTAACACTTTTCTTCGGCGGCTGCCGTGGGAATCCTCTCGAAGTAATACATGTGGACGGGAACTTCCGTTGTGCCGAAAGTAGACTTGAATCTCTTCAGATCACCAGTTTGAGATAAGCCGAAGTCATAGCTTCGCCGTTCGCTGGTGCATGCGGCTTCGATCGCGCAACGATGGAGGAGCTCATTCGCGCCCGTACCGCAGCAACGTTCCTTGTCCATTGCGCCGCGCCAGTACGTAACTCGTGAGCCCCGCGTCAAATTAATGATACCCGCGATAGGTTCGCCCTGCCGCCACGCTATCCACACGGTGCACTGCGCGCCCAACATGCGGGCTACTGTGGCGAACGCGTGCTGCGGCTGTTGACGCTGCCGAAGCCAGCGCATCAACATTACCGGTTGGCCCCGCTCCTGAGCCCATCTGTCGACGGAAAGTCGGTATAACCTGTCGAAAACCGGGATCAGCCGGCCAGTGTCGTCGGACTCCACGACGACGCCCCGCCGCTCCGCTTTCCGGGAGTTGGACCGGACCTTGCTCGTGAACCGCTTCGACCAGACTGTGGAAAAACCACCGTGCAGGTCAAGGACGTGCGCTGTCCGATCGATGGAATACATCGTATCCGGCGCCGCTGCTGCCCATGTCCGAGCATCGTCACCGCCGACCACGATTCGGGTACGCAGACCGGAATGGCGGCGGATTTCCTGGATCAGCGCACTGGTCTCGTGATGCGACGCTGACCCGTCCTCGCTGAGGAAACCGCTGGCATCAGCGCCCAGGTTCCAATGACGCGGAGGTGACGCGAATACCCCGGCCAGACCGCCGACTCCGGTTTTCCGCACCCGCGGCAGGATGAGTCGACGTCCGTCCTCGCCCCTAAACAATAACGTCGCGTCTGAGAAATGGTCGGAGCCGCATATGCAATCGCTCCACTGTGGTGTCTTCGACAGGGGCGTGTCCGGATTTTGCCTGACGAGTTCCTCCCAGGCCAGACGGGCATTGGTACCCTCCGCCTCCAGGGACACCCGGTAGGCTCGCGAAATCACCATGCGGCCGGCCTCTCTCGGTGCGCGATTCTGTCGGGTTCGGTCCTGGGCAACGGATCCAGTGTCCTGCCGGGGCCGCAACACCGCCAGAGCTGGCCAGCCACCCAGTAGTGCGGGTAGGACGCCGAGGCTGTGCCGCGGGTGGTCACGCTGGTAGGTGCAGCATTACCCGCTGCCAGATCCCCGAGCATGCTCTGTAATCGCAGCGGCTGCCGATGACGTTCCGGACCGCGTCGCTGCCCCGGTGTGAACACACGAGCAGGCGATAAGGGTGAGGTCCCGCCTGGGTGAAATCCGGCCGCTACCAACTTCAGGCGACGCGGCAGGAGGGTTCGCGGCCGTCCAGGAAGTCCTGCAGGTTGTCCAGCACGAGCATGCCCATGGCAGTCCGGGTCTCCAGGGTGGCGCTGCCCAGATGGGGCAGCAGCACGGCGTTGTCCAGCTCGATCAGCTCCGCCGGAACATCAGGTTCGGCCTCGTAGACGTCGAGTCCGGCGCCGGCGATCGTCCCCGACCTCAGCGCCTCGATCAGCGCTTTCTGGTCGACGACGTCGCCGCGAGCGCTGTTGACCAAAAACGCGGTGGGCTTCATCCGCGCCAGCGCCGCGGTGTCGATGAGATGGATGTTGTCGCTACCTCCGGGCATGTGCAGGGACACGAAATCAGCGACCTCCAACAACTCGTCGATGGTGCCCACACGGCGCGCGTCGGGGATGCCGTGGTCGGGTTCAAAGTCCACCGGGTCGTAGAAGACCACCGGCATACCGAAACCGAAGTGCCCGCGTCGCGCCACCGCCACCCCGATCCGGCCCATGCCTAGGATGCCCAGCGTCTTGCCGGTGACGTCGGCGCCCATCATGTGGGTGGGCCGCCACCCCGTCCAGCGACCGGCGCGTACTTCACGCTCTCCTTCGCCGGCCCGGCGGGCGACCATGAGCAGCAGGGTGATGGCGGTATCCGCGGTGGTGTCGGTGAGCACCCCAGGCGTATTCGTCACCACGATCCCTGCCTTGGCGGCGGCCGCGATGTCGATGTGGTTGTAACCGACGCCGAAATTGCCCAGGAACCTGGTCCGCAGCTCACCGTCGAACAGCTCCGCCGGCAGTCGGTCGGACACAGTGGGCAACACCACGTCGGCACGTTCCAACGCGGCGCGCAGTCCGTCGCGACCCAGCGGGACGTCATCGCCGTTGAGCTGCACGTCCGGGAACCGCCGCACGAGCTCCTGCTCGACCGAAGCCGGCCAGCGCCGGGTGACGACGATGACGGGATCATCCACGGCGATCCTCCAGCAGATCCGATTCCCAGCGTTGGGTGCGGTTAAAGATCGACGAGGGGGTTGGCCGGCCTTGCAGAGCCACCGACCAGGCCGTGGGTAGCAAGGACCTGGGCCACGGTCTCGCCGATGCATGACGGATTGGGCGCCATGGTGATACCAGCGGCGGTCAGGATGTCGATCTTCTCCTGGGCGGATTCGCCCACCGCAGACACGATCGCACCGGCGTGGCCCATCTTGCGTCCCTTGGGGGCGGACAGCCCGGCGATGTAGGCGATCACCGGTTTGGTCATGTGGTCGCGGACGTAGGCGGCGCCCTCCACCTCCTGCGGACCGCCGATCTCGCCGACCATGACCACCGCGTCGGTCTCCGGATCGGCTTCGAACAACGCCAGGTGGTCGCGGAACGAGGACCCGTTGACCGGGTCGCCGCCGATACCGACCGAGGTGGATACCCCGATGCCCAGCGCCTTCATCTGGGACGCGGCCTCGTAGCCCAGGGTTCCGGAGCGACTGATCACCCCGACCCGACCGGGCAGGTAGATGTGGCCGGGCATGATCCCCAGCAGGGACCGACCGGGGGAGATGGTGCCGGCGCAGTTGGGTCCGGTCAAGGTCATCTTCTGGTGGGCGCGGTAGCGGCGCATGTACCGCTTGACCTTCAGCATGTCGTGCATCGGGATGCCGTCAGTGATGCACACGCAGAACCGGATCCCGGCATCGGCGGACTCCATCAGTGAATCCGCGGCGAAGGGAGGGGGCACGAACACGATGGAAGCGGTGGCCCCGGTCTGTGCCACGGCGTCTTTCATGGTGTTGAACACCGGGCGGTCCAACACAGTCTCGCCACCCTTGCCCGGGGTGACCCCGGCGACGACCTGAGTGCCGTAGTCGATCATCTCCTCGGTGTGGAAGCGGCCGATACGGCCGGTGATGCCTTGCACCACCACTCGGGTCTGTTCGTCGATCAGGATGGCCATGACCCTCCTCAGCTCGTCGCCCGCAACCAGTGGCCCCGCCACCAGCGGCCCTCAACCCCGTGGCCCTCAACCCAGGCCTCAACCAGCGGAACCGACGGTGCCCACGATGGCGACGGCCTTCTCGGCCGCATCGGCGAGACTATCGGCGGTGATGATGGGCAGCCCGGAGTCCCGCAGCATGGCGTGGCCCTGCTCGACGTGGGTACCGGCCAGCCGCACCACCACCGGGATCTTCACATCGAGCTCTTTGAAAGCGTCGATGATGCCCTGGGCGACCCAGTCGCACCGGTTGATCCCGGCAAAGATGTTGATCAGCATCGTCTCGACGTTCTTGTCGTGGAGCACCGCGCGGAATGCCTTGAGCACCCGCTCGGGTGAGGCGCCGCCGCCGATATCCAGGAAGTTCGCCGGCTCGCCGCCAACCAGTTTGATCATGTCCATGGTCGCCATCGCCAGGCCGGCACCGTTGATCATGCACCCGATGTTGCCGTCCAAGCCGACGTAGGCCAGCCCGCGGTCGGCGGCATGGCTTTCGCGGGCGTCCTCCTGGCTGCGGTCGCGCAGCTCGGAGATCTCCAGGTGCCGGAACAGGGCGTTGTCGTCGAAAGACATCTTGGCGTCGAGCGCGACCAGGCTGCCCTTGGTCGTCACGGCGAGCGGGTTGATCTCCAGCACGGTGGCGTCCAGGTCTCGAAAAGCCCGGTAGGCACGCCGGAACACCCGGCTGGCTTGGGCGATCAGCGCTGGTGGCAGCCCGAGTGCGAAGGCGATCTCCCGGGCCTGGAATTCGAGGAAGCCTGCGGCGGGCTCGATCGTGGTCCGGATCAGGGTCTCGGGCTGGGACCTGACCAGTTCCTCGATCTCCACGCCGCCCTCCGGTGAGGAGATGATGCACACCCGTTCGATGCGGCGGTCCAGCACGATCCCGAAGTACAGCTCCCGGGCGATCTCGGTGGCCTCCTCGACGTACACCCGGTAGATCAGTTTGCCCCGGGCGCCGGACTGCTTGGTGACCAGCCGCCGGCCGAACATGCTGTTCGCGACGTCCTGCACCTCCCGGTCGGAGTAACAGATCTTCACCCCGCCGGCCTCGCCGCGACCCCCGGCATGGACCTGTGCCTTGACTACCCACGCCGAGCCGCCGATCTCGGTGCACCGGTAGGACGCCTGCTCGGGGCTGTAGGCCAGACCACCGCGGCGGAGAGGAGAAGATGAGAGGTCAGGTCGCATTGAAGGTCCCCGATTTGCCGCCGGACTTGTGCAGC